>CAZTTM010000013.1:0-16841 GCA_964616035.1 uncultured Muribaculaceae bacterium | reverse complement strand
ATTAAAAAGTGAGCAAAACTCACTTATTTTCTAGTGCCTTGACTGAACTGTAACATAATTTTTCAACATCACTCATAAACTTATAAATTATATTAGTACATATTCCCTTGATATTATTCTAATATCACTACAATATTCAATGACATACTTATTATTCTTTTTACATATAATTATACCTATAGTTTTATCCTGACTAATTTTCTTAATATTTTTATCTATATAATTCATATATACCTCTATTTGTCCTATATATTCTTTCTTTAATTCACATACTTTAAGTTCTACTACTACATAACAATTAAACTCTATATTAAATAGTAATAAATCTATATAATTATATCTGTCTCCTAATTTTATTTTATATTCACTATCTATAAAACTAAAACCATTACCTAACTCTTTCATAAATGAAGAAATATCCTCCAATATTAATCTTTGTAACATCTTCTCTGATATATCTTCATAATTATATTTATTTTTAATTACTATTGGATTCTTAACAAAATCTACTACACTCGTTTCTTTACCATTAATTAACTTATTTTTAGTTTCATCATCTAATCTTTCATATTCATTAGATTTAATTCTACTTCTTAATGTTCTAACATCAATTTTACTATCAATACATACATTTAAATAATATAATAGTTTATTAAAATCTTTTATCGGTAATAGTTCTGTATAATGACTCCACGATAATTGTGTCGACATTGTCGACACTTTTCCATCACTAAAGACATTATAAAATTGTTTCATTCTAAATAATGTCCTTTTATTATACTTTTTCCTCACTTCTCTGACTAATCTTTTGGAATACTCATCAATGATATTATCCCCATATTTTCCACCTGCTTCGTTCAATAATCTTCCTATTTCAAAATATGTAATAACTGTGTTTTTTTCTTTATAATAATCTTTTACCTTACCATATATTTCATTATCAATTATTTTATTCTTTATCACATCATAATAATTCATACAAAACCTCCCTTTTACAAACTTCAATTGTGCCGACAGTGTCGGCACTTTTTAATAAATAATTACATTCTCATACAATAGGTGCCCCAATGGGGCACTTTTTAACCAAACAATTGGTGCGACACTGTCGCACCTTTTTATCTAACAATATAAATACATCATATCAAACTATAATTACTATTTCAACAAAAGTAACCCCTAGCAAACAACTTTATTACCCAACAAAAAAGCATATAATCATCTAGACTATACGCTTATAATTTATATTATGATAAATAATTATCAGATACTAATGCTACATCTTTAGTATTATTAATTAATCCTAATGTAGGTAATACTAAATCACTATTATCTTTAGCAATATTCTCTATTTTAGATAAAGTATTAGTAGGTTTAACTGAACCTATCTTATCTATATCAGGCATTACTAATCCCATAGTATCATCTTTTACTTTCTTATTTTCATTCTCATACATATTATCATCTAAGAATGGGTCTATATCTTTAAATATATCTTCTTCTGTAATTGGGACTTCTTTAGTAAGTATATTCTTTTTATTATCTTCTTCTTTATGTTCATCTTCTAAGAATATATCATCAGAGTCATTCTCTATTGTAATAATATCTTCCTTATCAATATCTAAAGCTTCAACTACTCTTTTCATAACATCAATAGCTTGTTTAGATACAACATCAGTATCAAAATCTACTGCATCTTCAACAGCAATAACTTCATTATCTAAATGTTTTATATCAGCAATTTCAGGTACTTCTTCTTCAACTGTTTCTTCTTTAGTATCTTCTATTTCTATAGTTTGTTCTCTATTGATATCAAATATATAATCAGATATAACATCTAATATTTCTTTATCACTATTTCGCATAGTTAAATTCTTTAAATCATTCTCATAATTATCTAAAGTTAATATTAAATTATCAATACTTTCTATAACATACTTTTGAGCTTTAACAACACCAAATTGATCACATAGTATATCATAAAAACTACTTAATACATCAAATCCTTCTATTTCTAAATTATTCCTAAGTACTAATCTTTCATTTAATAAATTAGTAATATTTTCTCTCTTACTAAAGATATCTTTATATTCATTTTTCTTATCAAGAACTAATTTATATAATTTTAATATATATATCTTTTCAACATCGTTATAATAATCAACTTTAGCATCATTTACATAAGAGCGATATTCATTTTTTTCATCTTCTCCAATGCCAGAATTCTCTAAAGCATCATAGGAAGCAACAAAGGTATCTAATGTAGTTTTCTTATCCTTGGAACTTGTATCTAAATCTTCCAACTCTTTATCTATATCACTATAAGTTAATTTACTGTAGTATTCATCATCTAGTATTACTTTATTAAACTCCTCTAATAAGGCATCTTCATATTTAACATTAAGTACCTGATTTTCAGCGTTTACTTTATATTTTTCATCTAATTCATCTTTACATTCACTGATACGTCTATTAATATCATCTATCTTATCAACATTAGCTAGATATTCATTAATAATACTAAGTCTATTTTCATATAAAGATAACTCATCTTCATCACTAATATCCTTTAAGCCATCTAAATTATATAAAGTAATTTCTTTGTAATCATCTAAAAAGCACTTTCTATCGTAAACTCTTTTCTTAATAAAATCTATTAAATCTTTAAGTCTTTCTTCTTCTTCATTCAAATCTTTAGTAGGATATTTCTTACTAGCTAAAATTTGTAAATATCTATTATTATATATATCATCTACCCTTCTAGCAGTATCTTCAAATTGTAATAGTAAATCATCACGATTTTTAGAATTACCCAATATTAAACTAGTTCTTAATATTTTATATTTTTTTTCTAATATATCATTAAAAGCACTACTTCCACTTATCATTATATCCCACCTCTATTATAAGTATATATTTTATCAAAAATATTGTCAATAAAATAACTTTTCTTTACATAATCTTTTTAAAGTTTTCAACACTTTTCTTTACACTAATTTCTTTCTTCTTCTTGTTTTCTAATAATCTATCTTCTTCTTCTTTTTCTTCAATTTTATCTAATGCTGAACTAGTAATCTGGCTTCTTAAAACATTCTCTGCTGCTTCAGAAATACTTTCACACATGATTATTTGGTAGCACATATAGAAGCCAAGTAGACTAGCTAAGACTTTACTAATATCTGTTTCTGTGATAAAGTCTTCTCCTTCATATAACTCACCATCTAGCTTTACAGGGAATAGCTGTAATTTAACAAATCCAAAACTAGTTGAAGAATAGTAATGATTATAATATACATTAACTTCACTATATAAATTACTGGCAATACCATTTCTTAAGATATTCTCTATTTCACCAAATCTAGTATAAAACTCATCTTTATGTATTTTAAGTAAAGTTAAGTTATCAGTAAATACTATCTTCTTACCAATAATGATCTTATAACACTCTTTATCTTCTCTTAGACTCCTATTAATCTCACTATTAAAGTTACCACAAAAGCCAAAGTCATTTGCAATATATATATTTAATTTAGGCTTACTAGGATCAGCTTTTAAGCTTTTCTTATCTAAAACAATATTCTTATTATATATAATTCTAGATAAAATGCTGGTTACTTCTTCTCCAACATTTTTATACTTAGTAGCTTTTTTTATAGCCTTATCAACATTTAATAACGCGTTAAAATTCATAACCTTAACAACATTCTTAACTCTCATACCATCACCTATAATTTCTTATATTGCTTTTTAACTAAATACTTATTCTTAGTAATAACCTCGTTTAACCATTTAAAAGTAATATATAATAAATATAAAAATACAAAGATAATAACAAAAGCTAATATAACTAACAAATATATACTACTATCTTTTATAAAATAACTATATACATAATTAGCTAAAAATACACATAAGCAATTAATTCCGTTAAATACTATATTAATAAATATTCTATTATATTGTTTACTAATAATAGTGGCTAAAATAACTAGCATATAAGATACTCCTACATATAGCCAATTTATACCAATAAAACTAATCATTAGCCAAGCTAAAAATATAAAGTTAATAGTAATCATACTGAATGCTATGATAGAACTATTGTCCATTCCTAAAAATAAACCATAGAATCTAACTTTATCACTATTAACATCATATTTCTTTAAAGATATCTTAAAATATGCAAACAATGCTAATAAAAATACAATAGCAATAGCAAAGAATACTACAAAATTACTTAAAATATCAATACTATTCATATTAACCCTCTTCAATCATTAAATTAAATACATTATGACTATTCATATAAAAAGCTTTTATCTTCGAATAAGATATATCTACATCTTCGCCTTTAATATCAATACTACCTTCTACTTCTCCTATAATAGGTAAATAGTCTTTCATAATTAATAAGTTATAATCTTTACTAATAACTCTAATAAACTTAATATCATTATATTCAACTAGACCACTTTCTAAATTGAATATTCTAACTTTAATACCTTTACTATTCATGATATTTACCTATAAATAAGAACTTACTCTCATCAACATCATCATATTTACCACTTAATATATTCTCGACATCTATTAAGATATCTTCTATCTTAACAAATTCTCCTTTAATATTTGTATAAGCTTCTGCTACAAACATTGGTTGTGAGAAATAATATCTAAGTTTTCTTGAACGATAGAATATTTTCTTATCTTCTTCGCTTAATTCTTCAATACCTAAAATAGCAATTATTTCTTCTAGTTCTTCATATCTTGTTAAATATTTAAGTACTTCTTCAATTAACTTAAAGTGTCTTTCTCCAATTTTTTCTACATCAACTAACTTAGAAGTAGACTTAAATACGTTAATAGCGGGATATAATCCTAATTCAGCAATCTTTCTATCTAGAACAATTTGTCCATCCATATAAGAGGTAATAGTTGATACTGCTTCATCGTTATAATCGTCAGCTGGTATATAGATAGCTTGAAATGAGGTAATTGAACCATTTTCCGTTGATGAGATTCTTTCTTCTACTTTACTAATCTCATTAGCCATATCAGCGGGATATCCGTTTTCAATAAGTAATTGTTTTAACTCAGTAGCAATCTCACTTTTAGCTTGTATAAAACGATAGATATTATCAATGAATAATAATACATCTTTCTTCTTTTCATCACGCAAATACTCTGCTAAAGTTAAGCCAGAATAAACGCTTTTGCTTCTTGATACTGGGTTATCACCCATTTGGCCAAAAACCATACTCATTTTATCTAACAAATTAGATGATAACATATCATCATATAATTCTCGACCTTCTCTTGATCTTTCTCCCGCGCCAACAAATACAGCATGGGCATTAATAGAAGAATAAACGTTGTGTATTAACTCTTTGATTAGTACTGTTTTTCCAACTCCTGCACCTCCAAGAAGACCCATTTTAAAACCTTTTTGTAATGGAGCAAAAAAGTCAATAACTTTAATACCAGTCCATAAAATATCACTATTAACATTAAGTTTACTTAAAGATACTGTCTCATTATTAATATTTTTTTTCTTTGAACTAACTATATCTCTTCCATCAATAGTCTCACCATAAGAGTTAAATACTCTACCTAGTATCTTATCAGAGTACTCAATCTCAATGCCATTATTCTTTCTAACTACTTCACTACCTTTTTTAAGTCCTCTAGTAGTTCCTAGACTAATACAAGTAGCACTAATATTATTAACATTAACTACTTCAAAAAGATATTCCTCATTATCTTTAACTTTAAGAATATCTCCTAGCCTAACATCAGTATCACTAAGAATAACTTCAACACTAATATCAAATATTGAAATAATTTTACCAACTACCATTTTTATCCTCTCCATTACCTAATCGACAAATATATTTTCTTCACTATATAATTCATCTTTCTTTTCTTCTTTTACTTCACTATCTATAATAAACTTATAACTATCTAGCATTTCTTTCTTAGTTTTAGGACTAAATCGATATTGTCTTAAATTATCTAGTATCCTCTTACCATTAGTAAGTCTTTCTTTAAGTTCATCACTCATTTCATCAAAATTAGCAAGTTCATATATTTCTCTAACATCGAGATATGATAATAACTGAATTCTAACTTTACTACCTACTTTTTTCATATTATTATCTTGTACATTACCACCTAATCTAGATACAGAATGTCCATAATCAATCGCTGGTTTTTCGCCTTTTGTAAAGTTCTTACTAGATAATACTATCTGACCATCACAAATACTAATAATATTAGTAGATATGTAATCAGTAATATCTCCTCCTCTAGTTTCAACAATTGGCAAAATAGTAATAGAACCTCCATTAATATGCTGACATCCTCTTTCTAATAATCTACTATGTGCATAGAATATATCAGCGGGATATGCATCTCTACCTGGCGTTTTCTTACTAGCAAGTGATATTTGTCTATAAATATCGGCGTGTTTTTTTAAATCATCAATACATACTAAGACATCATATGTCTGAGCCATAAAAGATTCTGCTATAGATAAAGCGACATATGGAGTTAAATATGTTCTTGTAGGAAGTTCGTCATGAAATGATGCAATGATAATAGTATAACTAGCAGCGCCTCTTTTTGTAAGTTCATAATATATATCTTTAACTTCTTTCTTAGTTTTTCCTAAGGCAACATAAATACATAAAACATTCTTATCTTTTTGATTAACAATAGTATCTAGACATAATTGCGTCTTACCAGTCTTTTTATCGCCAATAATAAGCTGTCTTTGTCCTTTACCAATTGGATATAATAGGTCAATGCCTGTAATACCAGTAAGTAATTCTCTATTGACCGTACCTCTTTCCATAATAGATGTGCTTTTATTTTCTACACTAATTTCTACTAAATTATCAAATTTCTTACCCGCTATCAAGTCATTACCAAATATATCAATAACTTTACCAACGGAATCAAGACTAAATAAACACTTAAACTCTTTTTTTAATCCATAAACAATATCACCAGGTTTAACAACATCATATACATTTACTAAAGCAACAATAACACGGTCAGGATATATTCCAAATACATAACCATTAGCTTTATCATCAACATTAACTTTTTCATAGAAACTAACATCATTTAATCCTGATACCTCAATAATATATTCATTAACTTTAATAACTTTACCAACAGTATAAACATTATTATTATTCTTAATATTATCAATAGATTCATTTAAATCATTTATAAATATATCATCCATACTATCAATTCCTTTCACTCAAACTAAAATCATATATCTTATCTCTATATATTATCTTAATTCCCTTATATATCTTATCAGAATAAATAGTCTTAATATATTTATTTAAATAATCATAGTTTTCTTTCTTATTTCCTACTATGATCTTAATAGTAGGATCGTTTAAACTAATAAGTTCATCTAAATAAGAAATAAAATTTTCAACACTGTCATCACTAACAATAACTTTAAATGCTTCATATACTTTAAACTCTTCTTCACTAAGTAATTCTTTATAATATTCTTCTCTATCTAGACCAGTCTTTGTCTTTAAAGTATATATTACATCACTAGTAAACTTATTTCTTAAGTTTAAGCAAAACTTATAATTATTTTTACCTTTAGTAAGAGAAATAAAATCTTTAATTAATTCTTCATAATTAACATTAAAATTCTCCTCTATTTTTTTATTTAGTTCAAATATATTATTATCACGATACTGTGTTTGATTAAATAAATCAATAACATCAGTGTCAAAAGCATACCCCGACTCTTTATTCAATTCATCTATATCTTTATTACCCTGTTTTTTATTCTTTAATAATTCCTCTATTTCATTGAGTTTATTCTCTTTAGCTAAAATTAAATCATCATAATCTTGAAGTTTATTAACAAAATATGATTTAGTCTGGCGATTAACAATTTTAACAGTATTCTTAAGTATTAAAAACATGAATAATATTAAAATTATCATAATCACACATACAATAACAATTACTAGTGCCATATTAATAAGTAACTAAAGGATTAAAGAATAATAATAAGAAACAAAAAGCAAATAAGAATAGTAAAAATACCGCTGTAATAATCAATATTGTCATAACAGAATGTACTACATCATTTTTTGTTTCAGGATTTCTCCCAATTGCCTCTGCTACTCTACCTCCTAATATTCCAATACCTATACCTAATCCTAAAAAACCAAGCCCAAGCATTAGTCCAACACCAAGAGCCGTATACGATAAAATCATCTCCATAATATCACTCCTATCTATACTAATCTACTATAATTAATTATATCTCAATACTAACCACCATGTCAATTTAATTCATTAACACTTTTTAATTTTGAATTACTACTAGATAACATTACTTCCCGATTATATACAATTAAATAATCAAAGCTAACATTAACTTCATAATTTTCATTCTTTACTACAACTATCTTATTCTCAATATCAATAACGTCTACTTTATCTTCTTCTTTATTAAAGTACTGTAGTGTATAACCACCACCTGTTGTTAGATATGACATAGAGCTAAGATGGGAATAATAAACATCATCAATATATATATCTACTTCATCAGGAAAGAAGTATAAATCTTTATAATCATAAATAAAGAAATAATTATAATCTTTAAAACTACCTGTATCTCCTAAATAATGTGTATTTTCATCTTTATAATAAACTCCATATTTATCTAATTGATATTCTTTAATATCTTTTAGTGGAAATACTATATCCATCTCTTCAGGAAATATAACCATATCTGATGAACTATAATATACAGGTATTGAATTATATTCAATAGTAAGACCCTTTGGTACTAAATCCATAATTTTATTATCATGATTATAGCTAACATTAGCACTATATTCTAACTTATCTTGGGATAGATATTGAAATACCTCTACTTCTTTAATGTTTCTCTTACTTTTATACTTATAATCACTATAGATAAATATAAAACTAATAATACACACTAAGATAACTAATATAGGCACGATAACTTTATAATTATCTTTAATCTTCTCTAATATTTTCATAC
The DNA here is from genome assembly GCA_964616035.1 of uncultured Muribaculaceae bacterium. Classification (GTDB taxonomy): domain Bacteria; phylum Bacillota_I; class Bacilli_A; order RF39; family UBA660; genus UBA6414. Next base: position 7,783 of record CAZTTM010000013.1, on the reverse strand, counting down.
CCCTACTCCTTTACTCATTAATATACTGATAATAACTATTACTATTAATAACTACGCCATTACTAGAAACATTATTTAATTTAACAACTACTACACTGCCTTTATCAATATTAGGAAGAATAAAACTACCTACAACACTTTTGGCATTCTCACTAATACTAATATTCTTATTATCTACAATAACATCATCTATTATTAAACTAACATTAGCAGTATCAATAGTATGTCTAGAATCTATACTAATTCGATAGCTAAGTTCATTACTAACTTTAGATATTTTAACTAAAGATACTTGATAACTAGGATAAATAGTACTAACATTTAACTCGCTAAAACAATCAGAAAACATATTACCTTTATCATCTAAATAACTAAACATAAACTTTAAATTATATTCAGTACCCATCTTTAGTCCATTAAGAATAGTATTAGTATTACTCTTAGATAAGTACACAGTATTACTATTAACTCCATCACTAACAATAACATATACACTCTTATATTCATCATTAGGATCATAGACAAAATAGTCAACACTAATACTATCTATTGAAGGAGATACACTAAGTACAGATGTCTTTTTATTTTTAATAACAACTTTTTCTCCATCTTCTCCATTATTTATAACACCATTATCTCCGGTAGCAATACCACCATTCGTACCAGTACCATCTCCTGTACCAGAACCAGTACCTGTTTCACTTCCATTACCAGATCCTTCGCCTGTTCCAGAGCCACCGTCAGTACCTCCATTACCATCAGTATTATCACTAGTATTATCACTAGTATTATCACTTGCTTTGTATTGATTACTACTACCAATAATTTGTTTTAAGTCTATCTTTTCTTCACCAAAAGAAAGTATTTCATTAGCAACATCAAAACTATAACTACTAGTATTAATAATAGCTTCAGATAATGTCTTATAATGTACTTCGTTATTTAATAATAAAGCATTGCCTTGTTTGTCTAATTCTACTATTAAATAATTACTAGTATCAAGAGCACCATCGCTACTTTTAATACTTCTATCAACAAGTAAATATTTTCTATCTTCTAACTTATAAAACTTACTTTCACTTTGAGTATTAATATTAGTAATATCTTTATCAATATTAACCTCTCCATTACTAAGTATTTCATAATACTTACCATATAAGTCTATAGTTTTAGTAAGTTCATTATATGCTACAACTCTTCTACCTAAAATAGTATCATTACTCTCACTACTTATATAATAATTACCATTCCATTTTAATTTCATAATAACACTTTTATCAATATTAAGTTTATTATAATCAACATCAAATAAAACAGTACCTTTATTAAGTGAATATTCAACCTTCTTTATACTAACAAATTTAACAATAAATAAGGAGAAAATTATAATTATTAAAATTGATAATACCCCTATAACAACAAAATTTATTTTATTTTTTAAATTATACTCTCTCCTCATAATTATCTCCTAACCCTTCTTTGTATCCTTTGTATAAGCAAATTCTTTATTTTCCCATTTAGAATTTTCTAATAAATGTAAATTGCCTTCATCATCTTTAACTAGAAAACTAACTGATCCAACATATACGGAATTTATCTGATTAACTATTCCTTCGGGATTAATCGTAAATGTAAAGTCTTCATCTTCATTACTTCTTTCAAACTTTTTGCCGTCCACACCAATATCATAACTATCATCAGGAATATATTGAAGATCATTTATGGTATGAATCTTATAAAATATCTTCGTAATTTTACTTAAATTAGCTCCTTCAGAAAATATTACGACGAAACTACTTTCTGTAGCAGAAAATACTATTGTACCAGTAGAAACGCCATAGTCATTAGAAGAATATAAACTTCTTTTAATTTCGACATGACTGTTTTTTTCTTCATCACTTAATTTAGAATTATTACGATAACTTTCTCCATATACAACAATAGTATATCTTGTTTCTGGTTCTAAGTCAGTGAAACTAATTTTTCTATTGATAACACTTACATCTAGTGCATAATTTTCATAGTCATCAATAGTTATAACTTCACCATCACTATTAGTATATTGTAGTTTACCTGCGACATTATTATTTTCATCAATAAGTTTAACATAATATACACCATTTTTTAAGACATGATCTTTATCACTAGCATTAATAGTAGCATCTATTACATATTGACCATCTATATAATCAGCACTTCTTAATAAACTGAAACTAACATTTTCTAATTCTCTTAAATATACGTCATCTTTATTATTAAGTAGTACTTCATATTGACCGACTACATTACCATTTATATCTAAATTATTATAAACAGCATAAGCTTTAATAACATAGTTAGCACCATATACCATTTCAATACTAGATAAGTCATATAATCCACTAGCGGTCGTTCCTTTAATACTAGAAGATGCTATTGTACCATCTAATACTTTGGAATCACTATCTAATGAACAGTGACTACCTTTATTACATAATACATATTTAATATCAAAATTAAATGGATAATCATTATATTCACCTTTAATAAATGTTAATGTAGTTCTTAATTGTCTATCTGAGTATTCTTTATCTTTACTTAATTCTAAATCAACACTTATTCTATTAAATATATCACTGCCATCTAGTGATCTAAATGTATATACTTCTGATCTATCATCATCATATTTAGCATCATATAATCTAGTATATACAGCCTTGTTATTATAATATAAGTAAGCATTAACAGTATAATAATATCTCTTATTATTTTCTAACCCATCAATTACTATCTCACCAATATTATCGTAATCAACCTTTATCTTTCTTCTAACAAGATTATCATTACCTATATCACTCTCGTTCTCATAAACATCAATATAGAAATAATGTTTGCCATTTTCATTAACAAAGTAATCAGGATCATATCCATCAACTGTCATTGATATAACACTACCATCTAATTTAACTGCCTTACTATCAATAGATATTTTAGGTACTATACTACTAAAACTAAATGTATTATTATCAGTACTAACATTATCTACTGATACTCCTTTAGGTACTAATACTCCTTTACTACCAACTAAACCATTGCTAGTAATATCATAATAAGTTTTACCACTTCTATCATTGTTATCTTTATTAACTAAAGTTATAAACTTACCATTTTTATCTTCTCCTAATGTATAAGTATAATAACCTCTGCCAAAGCCTAAATCTTTATTCCATAATATAACATTACCATAATTATTAAGCCCAACATAATTACCGTCTTCTTTACTAGTAGAATTATTTTGAAATATATAATAATCACTTTCTAGTTCATAACCAATCAATCCATTGTCATAATAAGCTTTAATATCTACTTTAATAGGATTAACTTCATCCACGCTAGACTGCATTCCTAAGTTTTTAAGAGCCATATAATCGATATAAATACATCTATTAGTTTCATCATCTAAACACTTACTAAGACTCCATAACTTACTCTTATAAACGTTATCTTTACTATCTGTTAAAGTAATTTGATAAGATAATACCCTACTAAGTATTTCATCATCTCCTATTAATTTAATATTTACTCTATTTCCATTAGAACTATTATTATTAATAACATAGCGTAAATTATCTAGTTTATATTCACCATCATATTTATATTCAAAGAAATTATCTTTAACAAAATCTTTCTCACTATCAGTCTTAGATACATTCTTATTATAATAAATATTAATAACACTATTATTAGTTAATCCACTAACTTTAAAACTACCATCTAAATTACTTTCTAAAGGATATTCACTAATTATATCATTAACACTGGCATATAGTTTATTACCACTTAAAGAATTATCTACATCAATAATACTATATTTATAAGTAATAGAATTTTTATCACTAACTAAAGGATATAGTTTAATATTAGGGCTTTCTTTTTCCGCTAATACTGTTGTAAATACACCGCTAGTTTCATATTCTTTAGCAGTAGGATATGTGGAACTAACTCCATCTTTATCTAAACTAAGAACATAACTGACAACATATTCATTGCCTCTTGTCATGATGCTATCACTGCTATCATATTCTGTGCCATAATCCATATAAATAATATTTTCTATACCACTAGTTGGATTATCTATAGAAATAGTATTAACTTTCTTTAACTCTTTATCTTCTAAAATATAGAAATCAATAGGATTAACTATTCCGCGAGCTAACTCACTCTTTAAATATACATATATGTTTAATTTTTTAATAGTAAAGCCATGATTACCTAAGCCTTCTTTATCAAAGGCAGATGTTAATTTATAACCAACGACTGTAGAATCATTAACTAATTTATCAAATTTATAACTGCTCTTACCATTAGTAATAGGGTCAACTAATAATTTTGCTTCTTCAATAGCACCCATTAATAATAATTCATTAAGTTTATAAGCATATATATTATTATTAAGTACTATTGGTAATTTACCATCTTCATCATAATAAGCATATACAACAATTGTATAATAAGGGCTTAAATCACCATTTTCATCACGCAAATCATCAAGAGATAAGCCAAATACATCGCCATTAGTTAAATTAAACTTAGTTTCATAAAATAATTCGCCTATATTAAAGCCATTACTATTTAGATAACTAGTATTGCCTAATAACATGCCAGCATTAACATTGTCGCTAACATTACCATAATATAAATATACATCTACTCTCTTTAATGCATCAATTGTATATTTTAATTGGGTATCACTAGTACCACTAACTGGATTAAACTTAATATTACTATTAATAGGGTGTAATTCACTACTACCAACATCTTCAAAACTAACATTTAAGTCAGCTAGAGCCTTAGTACTTATAATTGTTTGACCAAGTAATGAATTAAATATAACACCATTGCCGTCTTTTCTATCAATATCAGCAAAAACTTCAATACGATATCTTGTATTTTCTATTAAATCATTAAGTTCTAATTTGTAAGATAATGTTTCTAAATCAAACTCAATTGGTATAATTTTTGAATTAACATTAGAATAATTATTATCTTCACTAACTTTTATATAAATATTATTTTCTATATCACAATTAGTTCTGCCATCCATAAATACTATACAACTATTATCTACTAATTTAATATTTGCTACTATTTTATTATAAGTAGTTGATTCATCATCTTTTTCAAATATTATCTTAGCTTCCCCACTCATTATAAACTCATCACTATATACAGAAGCATACTCAACATACTTTTCATTATCAAAATATTCAATAACCACATTATAAACATAATTTTCTTCACTACTTAACTTTGTAGAATCATTATTATCTACTAATACGCTAACGCTAGAAGCATTATTCTTTGTAATAGGACTAATAATAGTCTTTAAATCAGCAATATTATTACTAACATCTTCTTTGCGGTATATATTATAAGTATATCTAGTAATAGCATTATCTTTATCTTTAATATCTTTAACAGAAAGTTCAAAACTAGAACCCTCTGAATTAACTAAAACACTTAAATTATTAAAATTAGGTATTTCTTTCAATGTAATAGCATTATTACTAATAGTATATACTCCAACATATTGATAACTATCTAAACTAATATCATCTATAACTGCGGTATAAATGGTATTACTATCTAAATTTTCAAATAATGCTTCATAACCATCATAAGCATCTTCTGCTTTAATATCATAAGAAGATATAAATACTTCTTGATTACTCTCACTATCATAGCGATATAACTTCAAAGTTAAATCAGATACTACTGATTCTTCCATAACTTTAACCATATAAGTAAGACTACTTGAAGTAGCATATACTTTAGTAAGTTCTACTCCTAAAACATCAGTTCTAAATAAGCCTTGATAATATTCTTTATCTCCATTACTAGAAGATACTGTAAACAAATAATTACTATTAGGTGTTAAAGATTCTATCTTAACATCATCACTAAGAATGCTAGTATATATTCTCTTACCAGTGGCAGTATTAATAACTTGTAAAATAAGTTGTTCTTCTAATTCATTACTAATATCAAACATGACTTCAATACTAGTGGCATCGATCTTAACGTCTTGTAATTTAATTAAATTATAATCATCTATAACGCTAGTGGAATCACTGCCAGAGCCATTACCATTTCCTGAACCACCATTACCCCCAGATCCAGTACCGCCTGTGCCGTCTCCGTTAACTTCGCCATTGCCTTGATTACCACTACCAGTACCATTAGAAGATGAATCACTACTATTAGATGATGAATTGTCTTTATATTCTTCTTTAGGAATAACTTCAATGTTCTCATTACCATCTATTGTTATTTCAGTAATAGACATAACACCATCAGTACCATAATTAATCTTTTTAGCACCTAAGTTAATTTCAATATTATCATTTACTAATATCTTAGCATCTTGGGCTGCCATTTGTAATTTAACTTCTTGATTTTCAATATTTACAACGCCATTCTCAACATAAGTAATTTCAAAATAATCGCCATTTGTTTCTATATTTTCCGCTCCATAGACAAGTTTAACATTAGTACCCGCTACAATATATCTATTATCACTAATTCTACCAATAAAATTATCAATGGTAAGAACATCATCTTTATTATCTATTGTATAACCACCATTACTATATTTAATTAATGACTTATCAGTAATATTATAATAAGTAGCCATAGATTTATTAATTGTTCCTAAGTCTAAAATAGCGCCATTCTTTAAGAAAGACATATCTCCATCTAAATAATGAACAAAACTATCTTTATTAACTTTGACATCATCATTATCGACATCATTAAATACAATTAATGATGATAAATTAGTATGATAACTAGTATCCTTATCAAAATAATACTTAGTGCTATTAGCACTCATAGGATTTAATATATATCCACTCTTAATAAAAGTATTATCACTATCATCAAATAAATAAAACACTCCCACTATTAACATAATAAGAGAAATAACACTAATGCCTAAAATAAATAAAAATCTTTTACTAATTAATTTACCCATTGTATCTACCACTTTCTATCTATCTATACTATAAATAAAGTATATCATTTTGTCTATTAAGTGTCAATTAATATACAAAAAAAGAATAGATATTTCACTATTCTTCATCAATATTTATAAGTTCATATTCTCTACTACCAATACCTAGTTCTTCAGCATATGGAAGAATATGTCTACCTTCTCTTGTATCTATTCTTTCTTTTAACTTTATAGCGCCTTTACTTTTAGATTTCCATATCATATCAATAAAGCATTGATCATTACTTACAGGGTCTAATGATGCAATCATTCCTAAGTCTTCCATAACGGGGTCAGTTTGATGAGCATCACAATCACAATCAACAGATAAGAAATTCATAATTGTAATGTAAACTATTTTCTTACCGTTATCCTCGAAAAAGTCTTTAACTGCTCCAGCAGCTTCAGCCATAGACTCGATAAAATCTTTTTGCTCGTGTGGTAAACTCCATGATGAATTTGGATCAGAGCATTGACCACAACTATGAATATATGCCTTACCGTTTCTAGAGGCAATACCAATAGATTGATTCTTTAAGTTAGCGCCGAATCCACCCATAGTGTGACCTTTACCATGTGCTAAATTAACTATTGCATCATAGTTTTTTAAATGAGTACCTACTAAGTCATATTCTAGATGTTTACCTCTTTTTATAGGTATTCTTTCTTCACCTTCACTATCCATAATATCAACATTATCAAATCCATGTTCTATAGCTACCTTTAAATGTCTTTCAGTATCTGTTCTAGCAC
>CAZTTM010000012.1:6192-17359 GCA_964616035.1 uncultured Muribaculaceae bacterium | reverse complement strand
CTTTACTTAATTTTGTTAATATTTCAATTATTTTTTTTAATTCTTTAATATTTACTGTTTCTAGTGTACAGTTTTTAATAATCGGTTTTTTTGTAAAATTATCTGTTTTTGAAATAATTAGTCCAATATATGATTCAACGTTATATGGGTTTATAGATATAACTTCATGATATAGTTTACTTGCTTCTTGATAATTACCGCTTTCTTGTTCCTTCTTGGCTTTATTAACCGTTTCTGATATTTTGCTGTTAATTATCTTATTGTTTAGTTCCGAATCTAAATTATTCTTGGCATTTTCTTTGGCTATTTTTTCTTCACAATATGGGCAAATAAATATTTTATTATTATCTAATTCAATAATGTACTGACATTTTGGACATCTACCAAACTCTAGTTTCATAGTTTCCCCTCTCTATCTTTATATGTATTATATCATAATTATTAAATTATTTCATTGATATATTATTTTTTTAATGATATACTTGATACTAATAGAGGTGAACATATGAGAAATATTATTACACTATCTGGTGATTTAGGTAGTGGTAAGGGAACTGTATCTAATATTTTAATGGAAAAGCTTAATTATACTATTTATCGAAATGGGGAATATTTTAGAAGTTTAGCTAAGGAGAAAGGAATGAGTGTTTCGGCATTTTGTGATTATGTTGATATGCACCCAGAAATTGATAGGAGTATTGAGGAAAGTGCAAGGGAGTATGCTAAAACTCATGATAATTTAATTATCGATGCTAGACTAGGATGGTATGTTGTTCCTGATTCTTTCAAGGTATACTTAAAAGTTGATCTTGATGAGGCCGCTAGAAGAGCATTTAATGATCCTAATAGAAAAGCAACTGAGGCTTTCAATACTGTTCAAGAACAGAAAAAAGATATGATAAAGAGACAACGTTCAGAGAACACTCGTTATAAGACTTTGTATCATGTTGATAATTTAGATATGAATAATTATGATTTAGTTATTGATACTACTTATATTACTCCAAATGAAGTAGCAGATATTATTCTAGATGGGTATAAAAAAAGATTTACAGATATGTAGTTAAACATATTTCGTAAATCTTTTTATTTTACAAGACAGTTTTTAAATATTTACCTGTGTAGCTAGTTTCAATTTTTGTTATCTGTTCAGGAGTTCCACAGGCAACTACTCTTCCTCCTAAATCGCCACCTTCTGGGCCTAAATCGATGATATAATCAGCGACTTTAATAACATCCAGACTATGTTCAATGACAATTACAGTATCACCGTTATCAACAATTCTGTTTAAAATTAATAATAATTTCTTGATATCGTGAGAATGTAGTCCTGTTGTTGGTTCATCTAGGATAAAGACACTCTTTCCAGTAGGCTTTTTTTGTAATTCTTTAGCAAGTTTAACACGGGCTGCTTCTCCTCCTGATAATGTTGTAGCGCTTTGACCTAATTTAATATAGCCTAAGCCAACATCTTTTAGAGTTTGTAATTTATGTAATACTTTAGGATGGTTAGCAAAAAAATCTATTGCTTCATCCACACGCATTTCTAAAACATCATAAATACTTTTTCCTTTATATTTAATTTGTAGTGTTTCCTTATTGTATCTAGTGCCATGACATACTTCACATGGGACATAAACATCTGGTAAAAAGTGCATTTCTATTTTCTTTACACCATCTCCCCAGCATGCTTCACATCTTCCACCTTTAACATTGAAACTAAATCTCCCTTTGTCATAACCTTTCATTTTAGCTTCTTTTGTTTCTGTGAATATGTCTCTTATATCATCAAATACTCCAACATAAGTTGCGGGATTACTACGTGGGGTACGGCCAATGGGATTTTGGGTTATTTGCACTACTTTATCTAATTCATCAATTCCTTTTATTTCTTTAAATAATCCTGGCTTGTCTTTAGAATTATATATTGTATTTGCTAATTTTTTATATAGTATTTCGTTAATTAAAGAGCTCTTTCCTGAACCTGATACTCCAGTTATACAAACAAAACTTCCTAGTGGAATTTTAACATTAATATTTTTTAAATTATTTTCTTTTGCGCCTTTTATTTCAATATATTTACCAGTTAATTTCCTTCTCGTTTTTGGTACTTCTATTTTTAACTTACCTGTTAGATATTTACCTGTTAGACTATTTTCATTTTTCATGACTTCTTCTGGAGTTCCACAGGCAACTAAGTGTCCACCTTTTTCTCCCGCTTCAGGTCCAATATCAATTAAATAATCCGCTGCTAACATTGTATCAGTATCATGTTCAACAACAATTAGTGAATTGCCTAAATCACGCATTTCTAATAAGGCATTTATTAATTTTTGATTATCACGTTGATGTAATCCAATACTTGGTTCATCTAATACATATAATACTCCTGTTAATCTTGAACCTATTTGAGTTGCTAATCTAATTCTCTGGCTTTCTCCTCCAGATAATGTTCCAGCACTTCTACTTAATGTTAGATATTCTAACCCAACATTAATTAGAAAGTTTAATCTATTTAATATTTCTTTAATAATGATTTCAGATATTTCTTGTTGTTCTTTATTTAGTTTTAAGTTAGTAATAAATTCTTTTAAGTCTCTTATAGATAAGCAAGATACTTCATAGATATTTTTTTTGTTTATTAAAACTGATAAAACACTTGATTTTAAGCGAGATGACTTGCATGTTGGGCATGGTATTTCACGCATATATCCTTCAATCCATTCTCTTATCCATGAACTTTTTGTTTCAATATATCTTCTTTCTAAATTAGTAATAATTCCTTCATAGTAATCTTTTGTTTTTCTGGTATTACCATTCTTTGCAATATAATTAAATTCTAGCATATCTGGTGAGCCATATAAGATAATATTTAATTCTTCTTTGGTTAAATCTTTAATTGGTTTGTCTAAATCTATATGGTACTTCTTGCTTACACATTCTAATTCAGTTCTTGTTGTGCTATTTTCTTCATCAATATTAATTGGTTTAATAGCTCCTTCGTTAATTGATTTATTCTGGTCAGGAATTACTAAGTCAATATCTAGTTTAAATTTTACTCCTAGTCCTTTACAATCCTCACATGCACCATATGGAGCATTAAAAGAGAATATACGTGGTTCTAATTCTTCTAGTGAATAATCACAATAAGGGCATGCAAAGTTTTCACTTAGTAGCATTTCTTCTTTATCAACTATATCTATTATTACTTTACCTTTAGATAGTTTGGTTGATGTTTCAATTGAATCATATACTCTGCTTCTAATTCCATCTTTAATTATTAATCTATCTATTACAACAGAAATATTATGTTTTTTATTTTTCTCTAGGTTGATATCACTAGCTAAGTCTATTATTTCTCCATCTATTTTTGCACGAATATATCCTTCTTTTCTTAGACTTTCTAGTAGGTCTTTAAATGTTCCTTTTTCTCCTTTTACTATTGGAGATAGTATCATTATTTTAGTATTACTTTCTAAACTTAGTACTTTGTCTGTCATTTCTTCAATACTTTGAGATGTAATAGGAACTTTATGTATTGGACAGTATGGTGTTCCGACTCTGGCAAATAATAATCTTAAATAATCATATATTTCGGTTGTTGTGCCAACAGTTGAACGTGGATTTTTATTAGTTGTTTTTTGGTCAATACTAATTGCTGGTGATAATCCTTCAATACTATCTACTAACGGTTTTTCTGTTGCTCCTAAAAATTGTCTAGCATAAGAAGAGAGACTTTCTACATATCTTCTTTGTCCTTCAGCATATATTGTATCAAAGGCTAGTGAACTTTTCCCTGAACCTGATACTCCTGTAATAACTACTAACTTATTTTTAGGTATTTCTACATCAATATTCTTTAAATTATTTTCTCTAGCACCTTTAATTATTATTTTATCCATTATTTCACTTCTCCTTGATGTGATATTATAACACATTTTGACATTAAAAAAGAAGTTTTTATTTTGTTATTCTTCTTTTATTATATCTTTTATTTTTAATTTTATTCGTTGTAAAGCATTATAGATTGTTTTAGTATCTTTATTTAACCTTTTAGCTATTTCTTTTATGGGAATATTATCGGTCTTTAAGCAAAAAACATCATATTCTTGACTGGTAAGACTTTCTTTTATTTTACTATATAATTCTTTAGTACTTTCAACATCTAAAAACTCTTCTTCTAGTTTTCTACTAGCAGTATTTGTGTCAATGTTTTCAACACTTTCCATTGATATTGATTCATTTAATATTTTGTTTTTGTTGTTATTATGGCGAGCTATTAAATTATTATTTTTATTTTTTAAGCAGATATTAAGAAAAGTGTAAAAACCGGCATCTTTTTCTGGGTCATATTCATTAATGGCCATTTCAAAGATTAATAGTACTTCTTGATAGACATCATTTATATCAATTCCTTTATTTTGCAATAACTTATATATTTCATAGCTTTTCTTTTCTAATAATGGATGATATTTTTTATATAAATAATTTTTAGCGTCTTCATCTTTTTCTTGAGCTTGTAGAACTAGTTCAATATCGTCGTTATTCACTATTTCTCCTTTGCCTTTTTATTTCTGATAGTATGATTCCACATGATACTGAGGCATTTAAACTATCTATTTCCCCTTCCATTGGAATTGATACTAAATAGTCACAGTTATTTTTAACTATATTGCTCATTCCTTTACCTTCGTTTCCAATTATTAGACAAGTTGGCATATCATATTTTAATTCGCTATAATTATTTCCATGCATATCAGTACCTACAATCCAATATCCTTCTTTTTTTAATTTTTCTATTGTATTTGTTAAATTGGGTACTTTAATTATTGGAATATTATAAACTGCTCCCGCTGATGTTTTTACGACTGTTGGTGTTATATCTACACTTCGATCATTAGGAATTATTATAGCTGATATTCCTAAAGCAAATGACGTTCTTATAATAGCACCAAAATTATGTGGATCTTCTAAATGATCAAGCATAACAATAATTGGATTTTTATTAGTAAAAGTTTTTATTATGTCAAGATTATATGTTTTAATATTTGATACTTCAATTATTATTCCTTGATGTAATCCGTTTACTTTATTATCCATTATTTTATTATTTAAATATGTAGTTTTTATTTTAGATGATACTAATAGGTCTTCTATTTCTTTGTCTTTAAATTTTGAACTTAGATATACTTGGACAACATCTGTTGGATTTTTTAATTTTTCTTTTGCAACATTTTTACCATAAATATACATTAAACACCTTCTTCTACACCATAGCCCCAGTTAATTAATCCGCCATCAAGGCTATATAGATTTTTATATCCTATTTTAGCAAGTTCTTTAGCGGCTTCTTTACTTCTTTCGCCTGTTTGACAATATAAAATTATAATTGTTTCTTTATCTTCAATTAAGTCTGGCAATTCTTGGATATTGTCTAGTGGAATATTAATTGAATCTTTAATATAGTATTTACTATACTCTTCAGTACTTCTTACATCAATTAATATAGCATCATTTTGTAATAATTCTTGGGCTTCTGTGGATGTAATAATTTTGTATCCTTTATCACCACAGGCTGTTAGGCATAGTGTTAATATTAATAGAATAAATATTTTTTTCATTACATTTTATACATTAAATCTGAAATGACAGATATCTCCATCATTCATAATGTATTCCCTCCCTTCAAGTCGCATTTTTCCCTTTTCTCTTACTTCTTTTTCACTACCGCATTCAATTAAATCATCATAACTCATTACTTCGGCCTTGATAAATCCTTTTTCAAAGTCAGAGTGAATTAGGCCTGCACATTCAGGGGCTTTCATGCCTAATTTAAATGTCCATGCTTTTACTTCATCAGAACCTACGGTAAAGTATGTGGCAAGTCCTAATAAGGAATATGTTTTTTTAATTAGTTGATCTAATCCTGATTCAGGAATACCTAATTCTTGTAAAAATAGTTCTTTTTCTTCTTCTTCTAATTCCGCTAATTCGCTTTCTACTTTGGCACAGATTATTACTACTTCACTGTTTTCTTCTTTAGCGTATTCTTTAACTTTGTCTACATATATATTTTCATTATTGTTAAGGTCTGATTCTTTGACATTAGCTACATATATTATTGGCTTCATTGTTATTAAGTTAAATGACTTTAAAATAAACTTTTCATCATCATCTAGATCTAATTTTCTTGCAGGAATATTTTTTTCAAATGCTGTTTTTAGTTTATTTAATAATTCTATTTCCTTTAGTTCATCTTTATTCTTAGTCATTGTGGCCTTTTTGCCAATACGATTAATTCTATTATCAATAATTTCTAAGTCTGATAATATTAATTCAACATTAATTATTTCTATATCTCTGATTGGATCAACATTACCATCAACATGAATTATATTTGCATCTTCAAAGCAACGTACTACTTCTACGACTGCATCTACTTCTCTTATATGAGATAAAAATTTGTTTCCTAATCCTTCTCCTTTAGATGCTCCTTTTACTAGCCCTGCAATATCAGTAAATTCATATGTTGTTGGTATTGTTCTTTCTGGTGTGTACATATTCTCTAGTGTTAACATTCTTTTATCAGGGACGGTAACCACACCAACATTAGGATCAATAGTGGCAAATGGATAATTGGCCGCTAAAATATGTTTTTTTGTGATTGCATTAAATAGTGTTGACTTGCCAACGTTAGGTAAGCCAACTATTCCAGCTGTTAAACTCATTTTATTACTTCCTTTCTTTATTATAATATTGGACTTACACCTATACCAATTGGTAATCCAATAATATAAAATCCTAGTATAATCAATAACCAAGTAATTGTAAAGGCTATTGTATATGGTGTCATTAATGCCATAGCGTCAGTTATGGTTACAACATCATTCTTTTTCTTATTATAAATTTGTAAAAATCCAATTAAGATAGCAAAGTATGTAAAGAATGGTGATATTCCTTTGATGGCACTATCGGCTGCTCTAAAGACCGCTTGAGCAAATTCTGGCGAAAATGAACTACGCATAAATTGTGGTACAATAACGGGAGACATAATTGCCCACTTTGTAGAGGCTTTAGGAACAAATACTGTTGATATTATTATAACTATAAAAGAGATGATAATTAATAGTATTCCTGTTAAATTTAAGCCTTCTAATAGTTCAGTAAGTGATACTGTTATAAATACTCCAATATTTGTTTCTTTAAATATAGCACATAGTTGTGAAGCAAAGAAGATTAAGACTATTATTGATGAAAAACTATTTAGATAATAACTCATACCATTAACTAGGTCACGATTATTTTTTATTGTTTTAACTCTCATACCATATACTAAACCTGCTAATATTAGTAAAGCACTAAAAATAAATACAGCACCTTGATTAAAGTATGATGTTGTGCCAAATAATTGATTTAGATAGCCATCTACTTTTAAGTCTAGTAATAAGCCAGAGAATGGTAATCCTGGTATTAGGCAATATATTAATACTATAGATACTAATAATATTGTTAATAAAGAAATTATTACTCCTTTAGTTTCTTTCTTAGTTATTTCCTTGCTTATGTTTTCTTCTTCTTCTTCACTTGGTGTATATCTTCCAAGTTTGGCAACAATAAACTTTTCGGTAACAACCATTCCTATATATGCTAATATGAAGGTACTAATAATAGTTAATATAATATTTCCCCACGTATTTACTGTGTATGTTTGGTCAAGAATTGTTGTGGCTGTTTGAGTATATTTTATTAATATACTATCCAGACCGTTTACAATTATATTAGCTCCATAACCAAATGTTATTCCAGCATAGGATGCACATATTCCTCCAGAAGGATGTCGCCCAATATTCATAAATAATATTGCTGATAGTGGTATTATAATAACATACGCCGTTTCAAAGAACATTGATGAAATGATACCTATCAATACTACTAAGAAGGTTATTATTTTTTTTGGTACTTTTTTACTTATTAATTTAAATAATGCATTTAAAAAGCCTGACTTATAGGCAACTCCTATACCCATTAATCCTACAATAATCGTGCCTAGTGGGGTAAAATTAATGAAATTGGGAATCATATTACTAATCCAATATTGAATACCTGTACGATTAAATAAATTCTTAATAGTCACAATATTTCTTTCTAATGCTCCTGTCACAGAATTTACTGTATAATAGCTTGTTTCTAAGTGAAGAATACTACCAATACTACTTAGTATCATTATTAATACTGTTAAGAATAGTAATACTAAAGCAGGATGTAGCTTTATATTTTTCTTTTTCATTCGTTAACCACCTTTTTTATTTTTTTATTAAACTCTACTCTTTCTAACATTATAGTGCGTCCACAATTTAAACATTTAATTTTTATGTCTGCTCCTACTCTTATTATTTGCCATTTATTGCTTCCACATGGGTGAGGTTTTTTCATAATGACAATATCATTTAGTGTATAGTCTACTTTCATTAATTTACCTCCTTAAATATATTCTATTATATCATATTTAACTACTTTGGTGCAAAAATATTATTAGGCTTAATATTAAGATAATTTTAGCAAAGGGATTGTTGTTTGTAAAGATATTAATTAGTTAACTTGGGTACAAAAAAAGATTAGTCTTTTAATAACCAATCTTCTCCTTTAAATGGTTCTGTTCTTAGTAGGCCAGGGTAATCTTGTTGTCTTAATGCTTCATATAATACTAGAGCTACACAATTTGACAAATTCAGACTTCTTACATTGTCTGTTGTTGGGATTCTGGCACATCTAGGTAAGTAGTTTCTTAAAATCTGCTTAGGTATTCCTGTACTTTCTTTCCCAAAGAATAAATAAATATCTTTAATGGTGTTAGAAAAGTCAAAGTCTGTATGAGGATGATTTCCATATCTTGTAAAGAAATAAAACTCTCCTTTATTTTTACTTAAAAAGTCATCAAAATCCTTATATACAGTATAAACAACTTTATCTATATAATTTACACCGCTTCTCTTAACACTCTTTTCATCTAATTTAAATCCTAATGGTTCAATTAAATGTAAATGAGCATTAGTGGCTGCACATGTTCGCATAATGTTTCCAGTGTTTGTTGGTATTTCTGGTTCATATAATACTATATTTATCATTCAATACTCATCTCGTTATCTACAATATAATTTAGTACATTATCTATATTATAATTGTCATCTTTAATAGAATATATATCCACAAGTGTGGCATCTTTAAACACTAGAATACATGGAACATTAGTAATATTATAATTATTTACTTGATACGAATTTCTTAATTCAGTGTACTTTATCTTATCTTTAAAAATATCTGTCATATCCATATATAATATTTTATCTTTTAGGGCATTTCTTACAACAATATTTTTAAATTTAATTTCAAACTTTCTAATATTATTGTCTTCTAAAACAGATGTATATATCATAGCATTTCTGTTTTCTGCTATATAATCATTTAACTCATTATAATTTATTACTTCTAGATATCTGTCCATTATTGTTTCATTTAGTTTACTTTCTTCATAAGTTATATACCATAGATAGAAATAGTAAACTAAACCTAGTGTTAATAATACTACCAATCCTAATATTAAATAGTTTTTTAATGGTATTTCCCTTTCATTGCTTTTCCTCATAATATCTCCTTTACGTAATTAATTTTAGCAAGTTTTTTGTTCTTTGTAAATAAACTATAATAAATAATATTTAATTTGTGGTATAATATGTCATTGTGATGTATATGAAAGAAAATTATAATAATTTATTTAAAAATGAAGTTGTTAAATTTGATAAGAAGCATAGTATTTTATTGCATAGTTGTTGTGCTCCTTGTAGTAGTCATGTTATTAGTGTTTTAAAGGACTACTTTGATATTACTATTCTTTATTATAATCCTAATATAAGTCCAGCTGGGGAATATGAAAAAAGAAAGAATGAACAAATTAATTTTATTAAGCAGTTGGGCTATGATATTAAGATAATGGATTGTGACTATGATAATGATGTATATGAAAAATGCATTAAAGGGTTAGAAAAAGAAAAAGAAGGTGGCAGTAGATGCCTTAAATGTTTTAGATTAAGGCTTGAAAAGACTGCTAAATTGGCTAGTATAAACAACTTTGACTATTTTTGTACGACATTAACTGTTAGTCCATATAAGAATAGTCAAGTAATTAATAGTATTGGAAAAGAACTTATGGATATTTATAATGTCAAATGGTTATATTCAGATTTTAAAAAAGAAGATGGCTATAAGCATTCAATTGCTTTATCAAAACAATATAACTTGTATCGGCAAGATTACTGTGGTTGTATTTACTCAATTAGGAACAAGTTTGATGATTAATATCTAACGAGTTCATTTACTATATAATGTAA
The DNA here is from genome assembly GCA_964616035.1 of uncultured Muribaculaceae bacterium. GTDB lineage: Bacteria > Bacillota_I > Bacilli_A > RF39 > UBA660 > UBA6414. The sequence continues at coordinate 6,974 of CAZTTM010000012.1, read as the reverse complement.
ATATACGAAGAATACTGGCATCATAGATATTTGCGAGTTTACTTATAGTATTTAATGGTAATATACTACTTTCATATATTGTTCTCTGCAATTCAAATAATTTTTTTTATATAGTATATTATATGGTAATTCAACTATCGCATTACGTACATTTATATTTTTTTCATTTATTATTCATACTTTATCTTACTTGTTTATTCATTTCTTTATTCGAAGTACCTGTAGAAAGCATAATAATTTCTCCATTTGATAAAACAGTTTGAATATTATTGCTTTTACTAATTCCAGTAGGGCTTAACATTATAATGTCGCCATTATACATAATAACCGTTTGCATTATTTCTTTGTTTTCATAATTTGAAGCAATATATCTAAATGCTTCATGTTGCCATATATCCGCTACAGAAATATTCAAGCCAACATCTCTTATATCATATTTTTCTTTAATGCTATCTGATATATTACTTGTTAAAGTATTTCTCTTCTTGCCTTCTGAAACATTTCCATGCGTATGTCCAATAGATACAACAAAATACAATGGGTCTGTTAAACATTTTTTGAATAATCCTTCATCAATAGAAACTCTCAAATCATCAAGTGATGACTGATTACAAAAAACAATATTTTCTATTACTTTAATATTTTTACCGTCAATATTCTTTTTATTTCCTAGTAAAATAAAGGGTATTTCTTGGGCAGTATTAGGATTAGAAATTCTTGATACTAATTTTTGATATTGTTCATAAACCATAGGAGATATAATAATTTGTTCCCCACTATCT
>CAZTTM010000012.1:0-6182 GCA_964616035.1 uncultured Muribaculaceae bacterium | reverse complement strand
AAGGGTATATCACTTACCTCTCTAGTATTATCATTTTCAAATTCTTGAACTATATCAATTATTTGTTCTTCATAGCCATTATCAAACAATTTATTTATAACTTGTGATGGTACATCAAATTTCATATTAACAAGGACTCCTTTCACTCTGTTCTAGGCATACGTAGTAATTAACTACTTTTTCCTATTATTTTCTAGTGGATAACTTTCTTATTAAATAAAGAAATGTCAGATTGTATATCTGGCACTTTTATTATTTTTTAGCATCTATATAGTTAAATATTTCATATACTAAGAATCCACAACTTGCTAGGAAGAAAAGTATGCTTATAACTGTTAATAATTTACTATTAACAAAGCCACCTTTTTTAACATTTGGTTGATAGCTCACTTTAGTTGGTTCTTCGCCAAAATCACGAACATTATTTAGTGAGTTGTCATTTAGTAGCATTGCTTTATTACTTGCTTCAACAGTCTTGTCTGATAATGCATTTAATAAATTATCTTCTTTAGATGCGTCAAAGACAACTGGGGTAGAACTTCCAGATGATATGGATTCAACCATAGGAGTTTCTTTTTCAATATTAATGCTATTAAATGGATTAGTAGTATCTACAGTTGGTCCAACACTAGATTCAGGTGTTTGATTAGATACTGTATTATTTGTTAATTCTTCACTTGGTAATGTTATATTCATCGTATTAAAGAAAGGTTCTTCTGTTAAAGGCGTTGGAGCTGGTTGTTCTTGTGTACTTGGCATTGGTGTTGGAGCAACAGGCTCAGTTGGTATATTAAAGCTTAGTGGTTCAGTTGGTATTTCAACACTTTCCGTTTTAATTTCTTCATTAGGAAGTGTTGGCGCTACAAATGATGTTTCAAGTGTTGTATTAGCCATAGGATTAACTTCAGGTATTGATTCAACACTAGATTCAGGTGTTTGATCAGATACTGTATTATTTGCTAATTCTTCAATTGGTAATGTTATATTCATTGTATTAAAGAAAGGTTCTTCTTGTACTGGTGTTGTTGGCTCTGCTTCTGTGGTACTATATGGTCTATTTTGATTCAATGTTGCAGGAACTTCTGACACGCTTTCTACTTTGGTTGGCTCTTCGGTATATAGAGGGGCTTGTTTAATGATTTCTTCAACAGTTGGCATTTCAGCTTTTACATCTTCAACAGTATTTGGAATAGTATTATCTACTTCTGGTAATTGTGGAGTGACTATTTCTTCTGCTGGTTGAGTGTTTGTGATAGGAGCTACATCTATGTTTTCAACTTCTGGTTTATCTAGAGCAACAGTATTTAATTTTTCTTGATAATATTTTATACCTTTAGCAACTATATCTTTTTTGGTTGTTGCAACATATGTTTTCTTTACGTCCATATGTTGTTCTCCAGTAATATCTTTATCAATTAATCTTATAATTGCACCATTTTTTAATTTAATTTCGTTGTTCATATTACTTACTCCTGTTCTAGTGGTAGTTTAATCATTTCTTTAACCACATTATCAATTTTTTCTTTAACATCCATGCTTTGTATTTCATCTAATAGTAGATAATTGCCTTCTTTAACTAATTTTGAAACAAATATATTAGCATTTTCTTCATCTCTATCTATTGAATAAACGACATAATCTGTTCCTTCATACTCTATCATTGTTATTACTTTAGCCTCTCTATTAATATTATGTTCATCAACTAGTTTTATTGTTTTATTACTCATTTCTGTCCTCCTATAGGTATATACACTACCCTACTATACGTTGATTATATCATATGTTCGTTTATCTTTCAATATTTTTTGCTGATTTACTACGGATTTACATATATTATGTTAATTCAAGATATGCTATTAGTTTGTATCTTTTCTATTTGTTGGAGCTAGTAAACTAAGATGTTTTAGTTTTGCTAAGCATAAACTTGTTTCCTAAAAAAGTATTATTATACTTACTATCTTGCTTTTTTTATATCAATTTTCATTTTTTGTATATTATTTTGTCTTCTTTACTTATTTTGTTCTTTGCTATTAAGTTTTTTTACTTTTATTAGTTTATTTTTATTAGCTAATTCTAAATTATTAGTCTTATTTATCATCATTTGTGTTTTTCGTTTATTTGATAATAACAATTCTTCTAATTTATTAATATCTTGATATGTTTTTGCAATTTTTGGAACCCGATATTTATATTTTATTAATTCATTTGAATATCTATTTTTTAAGTATGTAATGTCAGTAAGAGATTTTTCAATAGTACTAGATACATATTCTAATTCATTTAAACATCTATCTATTTCATACGAATAGTCTGTTGTTTTATATGATATTTTAGTTTTTGTTTCCATGTGAATATTGTCAATAGCATCACTTACTAGTTTTTTGGCGAGAATAGTGCTTTGTACAATTCCATTTCTAGTATTCTTAAATGGGTTCATTACCATTCCTATATATTTTAGACCACTTCTAAAGACTTCTCCTATTCCTACTAGTCTTGTTGTGGTATTTGTTATTGTTTCTATATCATTAATATTAATACTATTTAATATTCTTTCTTGTTCAGCCATCATTTCTTGACATTGTTTAGATATAGTTTGATTATTTATATAAGTGTTTAGTAATTCTTGGTAATTATCATCTCTTAAGTTTAATTCTTCTTTCTTTTTCTCTTTGATGTTATTTAAATCTTTTACTTTGGCCTCTATAATATCTAACTCAAGTGATAATAATTTGTATTCTTTTATTTTCTTTACTAAAGATTTATTTAAACCTAATTCTGTCTTTGAGGCTATTTGCTTTAAATAATCAATGTCCTCATCTAAGAAATCGGCTTTATCATCAATAAATAAATCGTCATTAACATATTTTTTTATTAATTTATATTTCTCTTTTAATATATTAATTTTATTTATTAGGGCATCTATTTTAGCTTTAGTTTTATTTAGTTCTTCTATTGTTGTTTCATCTTTAGACAATGTATTTATAGCGTATAGTTCACTTTCTAATATTTCTATTTCATCTAAGTATTTTATTAATCTTTTCTTTATTTTATTAACTATTTTATTATTTAAATATTCTATTTTTTCTTCGTTGTTGATATTTCCTTTATTGTCATTTTCTGGTTGTTTATCAATTTTTTTTTCTTGAATATTACTTTTATTTATTCTAATTATTGGTGGGATTACTGTTTTTTTATATTTAACTGTTTTAGTTTCTTTTTCTTTTACAATGTTTGGTTGAATTAAAATTCTACTTAGATTAGTTAACTTTGGCTTTTTTTGTGGAGTTTCCTTTTGAATATTTACCGTTTTCTTTTTAAATTTTAGTTTTAATAAATATTCTCTAAAACGACTTTTTGTTTCGTTTGATGAACTTCCATCTTCTTCATCGCTGATTATGTTTTGTATTTTTTTCATAGTTACCTCCTCCATGTTTCTATATCTATTTTATCAAATTATTAGTTCGTTGCAAAGAAAAAGAACTCTTAATCTAAGAATTCTTCTTCTAGGACTTCAGATGGCTCATCACTTAGAAATTCTTTTTCTAATGTATAGTCAATGTCCATGTATTCTTTGGCACCTGTTCCTGCTGGAATAAGTTTACCAATAATTACGTTTTCTTTTAATCCGTGTAAGTAATCCACTTTACCTTTAACAGATGCTTCCGTTAATATTCTTGTTGTTTCTTGGAATGAAGCAGAGGCTAGGAATGAATCTGTTTGTAATGATGACTTGGTAATACCTAATAGTATTGGTTGTCCAATAGCAGGTTTTTTACCTTGTAATATTACGTCTTTATTTCCTTCAGTAAATTTATTAATACTTACGACAGTACTTGGTAAGAAATTAGTATCTCCTGAATCAACAATTCTTATTTGAGAAATCATTCTACGAGCTATTAGTTCAACGTGCTTATCATTGATATCAACACCTTGTGAACGATATACTCTTTGTACTTCTTTTAATATATATTGTTGTACAGTGTTTGGATCAGTTACTGCTAATAATTCTTTTGGAGAAATATTACCTTCAGTAAGTCTATCTCCAGCAGATAGCTTATCACCTTTTTCTACTCTTAATTTAGCACCATATGCTGTAATATGTTCACGAACTTCAGTATCGTTCTTAACATATACTTTATATTTACCTGATGATTCTTCAATTTTAGATACAACTCCGTCTATTTCTGATATTGTTGCTTTTCCTTTTGGAATTCTTGCTTCAAATAATTCTTCAACACGTGGTAAACCTTGTGTTATATCAGCTCCTGCAACACCACCAGAGTGGAATGTTCTCATGGTTAACTGTGTACCTGGTTCACCTATTGATTGTGCTCCCATTGTTCCTACAGCCTCACCTACTTCAACAATATTACCAGTTGCTAAATTACGTCCATAGCATTTGCAACATACTCCATGTTCCGTACGGCACGTTAATGTAGTTCTAATTTCTACTTCTTCAATACCGGCTTTAATAATTTTATCAGCGATATTTTCAGTAATTAATTCATTTTTTTCAATTATTACTTCTTTAGTTTCTGGATTAATTACTTTGTTAGCAGTATATCTTCCCATAATACGGTCATATAATGGTTCAATTATACCATCTTTATCATCTTTAAATGCACTAACAACAACGCCTTGTGTTGTGCCACAATCTTCTTCTCTTACGATAATATCTTGTGCTACATCAACGAGTCTTCTTGTCATATAACCTGAATCGGCTGTTTTAAGAGCGGTATCAGCACTACCTTTACGAGCTCCATGTGTTGATAAGAAGAATTCAGATACTGATAATCCATCTCTAAATGATGATGTTATTGGTATTTCTACTGGTTCGCCATTTGGTTTAGCCATTGTTCCACGCATACCTGCTAATTGTACGAAGTTTGATAATGAACCACGGGCTTTAGAATTCATCATGATAAAGATTGGGTTGTCTTCTAATTCTTTAGCATATACTTCCAATTCTTTTTCAATTTCTTTCTTAGCTCTTGCCCAGACATCAATTACTAATTCAAATCTTTCTTGGTTAGTTATTAAACCTCTTTGATATTGTTTATTAATCTTCTTAACTTCAGCATTACTTTTTTCAATTATTGCATCTTTTTGCTTACTTGCTACAACATCAAATGCAGATATTGTAAGTCCAGAATATGTTGAATATTTAAATCCTTGGTCTTTTAATTTATCTAGCATAATTGATGTTTCTGTTGTTCTATACTTTTTAAACATTTGAGCGATTATTTTTTCAAGTGTACTCTTTTTGAAAGCATCTGCCTTTGGTATTTCTTTTATCTTTTCAAGAACATCATCACCATATGCTATAAAGTACTTACTTGGTGTACATCTTTCTATGTTTTCATCAGTTGGTTCATTAATATATGGGAATGAATCTGGTAAGATTTCATTAAATATTAATTTACCTACTGTTGTCATTAAGTATTTATTTTTATTTGAATCTAAGAATACTTTATGTTTAAATGAATTTACTGGTACTAGGATTCTGGTATGTAATGTAATTTCTCTTCTTGTATAAGCCATTATTGCTTCGCTAGAGTTTTTGAATGCTCTACCTTCGTTAGGTAATCCTGGTTTATCCATTGTTATATAATAATTACCTAAAATCATATCTTGTGATGGTGTAACAATTGGCTTTCCGTCTTTTGGACTTAGAATGTTATTTGCACCTAACATCAAGATTCTTGCTTCTGCTTTAGCTTCTTCAGATAGTGGTACATGGACAGCCATTTGGTCACCATCAAAGTCAGCATTAAATGCAGTTGTTACTAATGGGTGAAGTCTTATTGCTTTTCCAGATACTAATTTAGGCTCGAATGCTTGAATACCTAGTCTGTGTAATGTTGGAGCACGGTTTAACATAACTGGATGTTCCTTAATTACTTCTTCAACTACATCCCATACTTTTGGATCCATATTATCAATCATTTTCTTAGCTGATTTAATGTTATTTGCTATTTCTTTTGATACTAGTCCATTAATTACATGTGGTTTAAATAATTCAAGTGCCATTTCTTTTGGTATACCACATTGATACATTTTTAAGTCTGGTCCTACTACTATAACTGAACGTCCTGAGTAATCAACTCTTTTACCTAGTAAGTTTTGACGGAATCTTCCTTGTTTACCTTTTAGCATACTAGATAATGATTTTAGGGCACGAT
>CAZTTM010000011.1:15557-17762 GCA_964616035.1 uncultured Muribaculaceae bacterium | reverse complement strand
TATTTGAGACATAATCAAATACTAACACTTAAGACATTATCATAAATTAATCATAATAGTAATTTAAACAGGCAATAAGTGGGTTGACACATACATTCGTTTATGATATAATACTATCTCGCTAGGAGGGGAAAGTATTATGACAATAAGAGCAATGTTAAATTATGTTAAAGTTTTCTTTGGTATTAATGATGTTGATAACAGCATTGATGCTCAGTTTGAATATTTATTAGGTAAAGCATTAGATAAAGGGGTAACAACTGATAATTTAAAGGATTATAGTATTAATTTATATAATGAATTACTAAATAATTATTCAAAAGATAATCAAAAGATAAGATAATATAGAAAAGGAATGACATTTTTAAGATAAGTTATTCCTTTTTTTAATGGTTTAAGGTATAATTGGTATAGATTGTAGGTGTAAGAGATGTATTTAAAAGAAATAAAAATATACGGATTTAAATCATTTGCTGATAAAATATCAATGGAGTTTGGTAGTAATTTAAATGGTATTGTTGGTCCGAATGGAAGTGGTAAGTCTAACGTTGTAGATGCTGTTAGATGGGTTTTAGGAGAACAATCTATTAAATCTTTAAGAGCAGATAATGCTACTGATGTTATATTTTCAGGTAGTGCTAGTAGGAAGGCTTTAAATAGTGCTTCAGTGACATTAGTATTTAATAACGAAGATCATCATTTGCCAATAGATTTTAATGAAGTATCTGTAAAAAGAGTAATATATCGTAATGGTGATAATGAATATTATTTAAATAATAGTAAGTGTCGCCTTAAAGATATGCTAGATGTTTTTGTTGATTCAGGAACATCTCGTGAAAGCTTTAATATTATTTCTCAAGGTAAAATAGATGAAATATTGTCAACAAAACCTGGTGACCGTCGTACTATTTTTGAAGAAGCAGCTGGAGTTTTAAAATATAAAAAGAGAAAAGAAGAAGTTCTTCGTAAATTAGAACGTACTAATGATAACCTAGATAGAGTAAATGACTTAATTAGTGAATTAAAACTATCTTTAGATCCTCTTGAAAAGCAAAGTAATGATGCTAGAAGGTATAAAGTTATTAAAAGAGAATTATCAGATGTTGAAATTAGTTTAATGGTTAGTGATATTACTAAATTAAACTATGAATATAAAGAACTTAAAAATGATATAGAATCTTTAGAAGATACTAAATTAAAAATAACTAATAATAGTACTAGTTATGATATTAAATTATTAGAAAATAAGAATAAATTAAAAACTATTAATGATAATCTAGAAATTAAACATAAAGAATTAATTACTAAATCATTAGATGTAGAGAAAATAGATAGTGATATTAAATTATTAGATGAAAGAAAAAAACACTCTAATGATATAAATATAAATGATAATATTTTATCTTTGAATAAAAATAAATTAGCTATTCAAGATACTATTAATAATTTAAAAAATAATATTGAAGTAAATAAGAAGTCTTTAGAAAAATTAGATATATCTATTAATGAAACTAATAGTAGATATAAAAAATATTTTGATACTAAAAATGAATATGAATCTAAGTTAAATAGTAATAATAGAGAAATATCTAATTTACAATATAAAATAAATATTATTGAAGAATCTATTAATAACTCTAATAGTTTACCAATGGCTGTTAAAAGAATATTAGATAATCCTAAGTTTAAAACTCATAATGTTATTGGTAAATTAATTGATATGAATGATGAATATATTGATGCTATTACTACTTCTTTAGGAGGTGCTAGTTCTTATTTAGTAGTAGATACAAGAAATGATGCTAAAGAAATGGTAAATTATTTAAGTACTAATAATTATGGTAGAGCAACATTCTTTCCGCTAGATGTTATTACTCCAAGATATATTGATAATGATTCTTTATTTAAAATAAGAGGTAATAGTTCATTTGTAGATATTGCTAGTAATTTAGTTAGATATGATATTAAATATAAAAATATTATTTTAAATCAATTAGGTAATGTTATAGTGGCTAAAAATATTAATGGTGCTAATGAATTAAGTAAATTAGTTAGTCATAAATATAAAGTAATTACTTTAGATGGTCAAGTAGTCAATATTGGTGGTTCGATTACTGGAGGTAGTAAAGTTCGTAATAACTTAATAAAAGAAAAGTATGAATTAGAAGATTATAAGAAATTAATTAATAAATTAAATAATGAAGT
>CAZTTM010000011.1:0-15547 GCA_964616035.1 uncultured Muribaculaceae bacterium | reverse complement strand
AATGAAGTAAATGAATTAAAAAGTAATATTACTAGTCTTGATTCTAGTTTAAAATTAGAAGAAAATTGTATGTATGAACTACGAATATCTCGTAATGAAACATTTGATAAATTAAAGAATTTAGAAAGAGAATTAGATAGTACTAAAGTTGAAGAAAATAAGCTTGAAAAAGAATTAAATGATTTATCTAGTATTGCTTCTAATAATACTGTTAGTGAAGAAGAAAAGTTATGGAATAATTATTACCAAGCTAAACAAGTAGTTGATGATATAAATAAAAACATTGAATTATTATCTATTGATAAGAAAAAGATAGAAGATGATATTTCTGAATTAGATGAATTAAGTAGAAAAGATAATACAAATATTTCTAAAATAGAAAAAGATATTCATGAAAAAGAAGTAAAATTAAATAGAATAGAAGTTAAATTAGATAATCTCTTAGTTAATTTATCTAATGATTATAATATTACTTATGAGAATGCTAAAAATAATTATATATTAGAAATAGATAGTGATATTGCACGTGATAAAGTAAGAACTTTAAAGGAACAACTATCTTTAATCGGAGAAGTTAATTTAGGAAGTATTGAAGAATATGAAAGAATTAGTGAGAGATATAATTTCTTATTAAAAGAACATGATGAACTTACTAATGCTGAAAATACTTTATTAGAAATTATTAATGATATGGATGAAGTAATGAAAAGTAAGTTTACTGAAACATTTGAGCAAGTTCGTATTGAGTTTAAAAAAGTATTTAGAGATTTATTTAGAGGAGGTAATGCTGAATTAGTATTAACAGATCCTAATGATATTTTGAATACTGGTATTGAAATTAAAGCAGAACCTTCTGGTAAGAAACTTAAAAATATTTCTTTATTATCTGGAGGTGAAAGAACATTTACTGCTATATCATTATTATTTGCTATATTAAATGTTCGCCCAGTACCTTTCTGCTTATTAGATGAAGTAGAAGCAGCCTTAGATGATGCTAATGTTGAAAGCTTTTGTACATACTTAAATAAGTATCGTGAAAAGACACAATTTATACTAATAACGCATAAGAAAAAAACTATGGAATATTTAGATATTTTATATGGTATTACTATGCAAGAATCAGGAGTTAGTAAGTTAGTAAGTGTTAAGTTAGAAGATATTAAGAAAGATTTAAATTAGTAATAATTTATCTTTCTTTTTGTAAAGTTATGGGTTTTGATTGTTTAAAATAAGTAAATATGCTACACTTATGTAGTGAGGAGAATAGATATGAAAAAGAGTTTAATTATATTAGTCGTTATTGGCTTATGTATTGGTTTTATATTTGTATTAGTTAAAGATAAAAAGACTATAAAGGATATTATAACTAAAGATAATGTAATGGTTAATTTAGTTGATAAGAGTGTTAATGATGTAGAAGCATTACTAGGTGATTTAAAGTTTGATATTAAGTATAATTATGTATATTCTGATGATTATGATAAAGATGTAATTATTTCTCAAAGTATTAAAGAAGGTACTACTATAACAGGTACTGATGAAGAACTAGTTTTAGAAGTATCAAAAGGTAAGTTAGATAAAGAAAAACTTGAATCTGATGGTATTAATGAAATGGGTAAAGTAGCTGTAATGATGTATCATGGTATTGTTAATAAAAAGAATAGCGAAACTAAATATACAGGTGGTAATGTTGATAAAGATGGTTATACTAGAACAAGTGAAGCATTTGCTAATGATTTAGAGGGGTTTTATCAAAAAGGTTATCGTATGATATCTTTAAATGATTATATAAATGGTAATATTGATACTGAATATGGAAAAAGTCCTATAGTTATTACATTTGATGATGGAAATGCAAATAATATTTTTGTAAAAGGACTTGATGATGATGGAAATATTATTATTGATGAAAATAGTGCAGTTGGTATATTAGAGCAATTTAAAAAGAAATATCCAGACTATAATGTGACTGCAACTTTCTTTGTGACTGGGGCTTTATTTAATCAACCAGAATATAATGAAAAGATTTTGAATTGGTTAGTAGATAATGGTTATGATATAGGTAATCATACTAAGACTCATTTAAATATAGGTAATTCTAAATCTAGTCAAGTTCAATATGAAATAGCTTATGTTTATAAACAATTAGATAATATTATACCTGATAAATATGTAAAAATAATTGCGTTACCATTTGGTTCACCACTTAATAAGAAAAATGAAAATTTTCAATATGTTTTAAGTGGCATAGATGATGAAGATTATAGTTATGAAACTAATGCTGCTTTACGTGTTGGTTGGGAACCAGAAGTATCTTCATATAGTAAAGATTTTGATAAGACATATATTAAAAGATGTCGAGGATATGATAATAATGGTAAAGAGTTTGATATTGAAATGATATTAAAAATGTTAGATAAAACTAGATATGTATCTGATGGTGACGCTAACACAATAGTAGCAAGTAGTGATCAAGAAGATAATATAATTACTACTGATAAAGAGATAATTTTATATTAGGTGATGGATATGTTAAATAGAAAAGGTTTTGCTATTACTAGTATTTTATATGGAATTATGGTATTATTTTTAATGGTATTACTTGCTTTATTAGGATTACTTAAAATACAAGATAATAATTTAGAAAGATCAGTTAATAAAATAAATGATAAATTTTGTAATATGAAAGTAATTGATTTAACTAATATGAGTAATAATGTTAATATAACTGAAACTTGTAAGTATAAAGTAATAGATTCTAATAATAATTTTTGTGGAGTATATTACTTAAAAGATGGAGATAGTATTAGTTTATTTCCTAACTTTAGTGTTATGACTAATGAAGTTGATATTACTGATATGAAGATTAGTTGTAAATTATAGGAGGTTTTATTATGAAGGTTAAATATAATTTGTTGCACCAAGATGGGCATGCAAGATATGGTACTTTAGAAACGAACTATGGCACTTTTGAAACACCAATGTTTATGCCAGTTGGTACGCAAGCTACTGTTAAAACGTTAGATTATCGCGAATTAAAAGAAATTAATTCAGCAGTTATTCTTGCTAATACTTATCATTTATGGTTAAGACCAGGAGATGATATTGTAAAAAAAGCAGGAGGACTTCATCAGTTTATGCATTATGATGGACCAATCCTAACAGATTCAGGTGGTTTTCAAGTTTTTTCTTTAGCTAAACCTAAAAATATTTCTGAAGAGGGTGTAGTATTTAAAAGTCATTTAAATGGTGAAAAACTATTACTTACGCCAGAAAAATCAATATCTATTCAAAATAATTTAGATAGTGATATTGCTATGAGCTTTGATGAATGTATTCCATATCCTGCTACATATGAATATGCTAAAAAGAGTACAGAGAGAACTTTACGTTGGGCTGAAAGAGGTTTAAATGTTCATAAGAATGAACGTCAATCATTATTTGGCATTGTTCAAGGCGGCGAATATCAAGATTTACGTGAAGAATGCGCTAAAAAGTTGGCAAGTATGAATTTTGATGGTTATTCAATTGGAGGTACTTCAGTTGGTGAGGATAAAGACACCATGTATCGTATGATTGATTATGCAATTAAATATTTACCGGAAGATAAGCCAAGATATCTAATGGGAGTAGGGGATCCATATGATTTATTTGAAGGGGTTATGCGTGGTGTTGATATGTTTGATTGTGTTCATCCAACAAGACTTGCTCGCCATGGGCATGCTTTTACTAAAACTGGCAAAATTAATCTAAAAAATGCTAAATATAAAGAAGATTTTACTCCAGTTGATAGTACATGTGATTGTGAATGTTGTAAAAATTATACTAAAGCATATATTAGACATTTAATTGTCGCTGATGAAACTTTAGGGCAAAGATTATTATCTATTCATAACTTAAGATTCTTAATTAGAATCATGGAGAATATTAGGATAAGTATTAAAGAAGATAGATTTTTAGAATATAAAGAAGAATTTATGAATACATATAAAAAATAAACCCCATTTCCATAATTGGAATGAGGTTTTTTCATACTTACTTATATAGTATCAACGAAAGTATCATCTAAACATCTAATTAAGCATACGCAATTTAAATTAATTGTAAAGAAAGAATTAGTGCTTACGTATGGAAATAAACTAGTTGTATCAGGATTAGGCGCTAGAACACGACAAGTTGCACAGCAATCATCTAATTTCTCTAATCTAAAGACACTAGATGTTGTACCATCACTTGTTCTTGTAGTAGGTATTGCTAAAGGTGTTGAGCCTCCCGAACAAGTGTATAATACTATTGGCCTTGTATTACAAAAAGTCGTACAATTTTGTCCTAAATAACCACGATCACAAGTTTCCAAGCATCCATCGTTTTGACAAACACTTTGTTGAAGAAGTAAGATGACTTTTAAAATATCACTAATACATGATTCACAAGTATTATTATTACACATAATATATCCACCCCTTTATTTATATTCAATATTAAGATATGTTAAATTTTATAAAAAAGCACTACTAATACCTAAAAATAATAATTTATCATATATTTAACTAGGTGATATATCTTATGTTATTATATTATGTAATTATCTTTTTTATTAGTTTATTAGTACCCATTAATTTTATTAACTTAGAACTATTCCATACATTATTATCTTTTATTTGGGCAATTGCTACTGTTCTAATTATTTTAAGTGGTATTTATTTTTCAATTAAGTATAAATTTATACAGTTTAGATTTATTAAAATGATTAGATCTTTATTTAGTAAGAGTAGTGAAGGAAATAGTCCCTTTGAAGCTTTATCTTTATCTTTAAGTGCTAAACTTGGGGTAGGTTCTTTAAGTGGCATTGCTCTTGCTATCTATATAGGTGGACCTGGGACAATATTTTGGATGTGGTTATGTACTCTTATTTGTGTAATAAATACTTATGTTGAAAGTGTTCTTGGTATTAAATATCAGGAAAAGAATAATAATGATTTAATAGGAGGACCATCTTTCTATATTAAAAAAGGTTTAGGTAATAGTAAATTATCTATGTTATATTCAATATTAATTATTGTATCTTATACAGGATTATTTCTTACTATACAATCTAACACTATTGTAAGTTCTATTGTTTATGAATTTAATATAAACTATATATATCCTTTACTCTTTCTAACAATAATATCTCTAATAGTAATATTTATGGGTAATAAAATTATTGCAAAAGTTAGTGCTATTTTAGTACCTATTATGGGTATAATATATATATTCATATCATTTTATATTATTATTAAAAACATTTCTATTTTACCAAGTATTATTACTAATATCTTTAAATTAAGTTTTAACTTAAGAAGTATAAGTAGTAGTTTATTTATAATAATTATTGGAATGCAACGAGGAATGTTTGCTTCAGAGTCAGGATTAGGTACTAGTGCTATTTCATCTTCTTCTTGTAAAAATAACCCTTCTAAGCAGGGATTGTGTGAAGTATTTGGCGTTTATTTTACAGTATTTATAATATGCACTATGACTGCAATATTAATATTATTATCTGATTATACGAATGTTGATTTTGGAAATATTAATGGAATAGAATTAACAATGTATGCTTTTAAATATCACTTAGGTAAATTTGGAAGTTATCTTTTAACTACTATTACTATCTTATTTGCATATTCAACAATTATATCAGGTTATGTTTTTGGAGAAGTTAATTTAAAAGCTATCTTTAGTAAAGTTAATAAAAATGTAGTATTTATTTTTAAAATTGTAGTTATTATATTAATAGTTATTGGTGGTGTAATGAATCCTAGTGTTTTATGGAATTTAGTTGATGTAATGGTTGCTTTTCTTTTAATAATTAATATTTATTCAATGCTTAAATTAGTTAAATAAAATATATTCAAAAGTATATTTTTTTTATGTTAGGTAATAATATAAGTGGTGAATAATATGGATAATGACAAATATCAGAAACTTGTTAGTAAAAATACTCCCAAAAAGCCTGTCCTAGAAAATGCTATTATGACATTTCTAGTAGGTGGCTTAATGGGAGTATTTAGTGAATTATTATTAGAATTATATGTGGCATGGTTAGATATGCCAAGAAAAGAATCTGGAGTATTAGTAATTCTAACTTTAATATGTATATCATCAATTTTAACAGCTTTTGGTGTATTTGATATCTTAGTTAATAAATTAAAGTCAGCTTTAATAATACCTATAACGGGATTTGCACATTCTATAACATCCGCTGCTATGGATTATAAAAGCGAAGGGTTAGTTTTAGGAATAGGTGCTAATATTTTTAAACTAGCAGGATCAGTTATCTTATATGGTGTAGTAGCGGTATATTTATTTGGAATAATTAGAATACTAGTAATAGGAGGATAATATGACATATAGATTTAATAATGTATATATTAATTGTACTTATACAATAGGAGGAATATATGAAGCAAATGGTCCACTAAAAAAATATTTTGATGAAATATATGCTAAAGACTTTTACTTTGGGGAGAAAAGCGTTGAACAAGCTGAAATTAAGTTATCAAGAGAGGCAGTTGGTGGATTATTAAAAAAGTGTAGTTTAAATGATAGTGAAGTGGATTTATTAATTGCTGGAGATTTACAAAATCAAATATCTGCTTCTAATTATATGGCACGTGAATTTAAAATACCATTTTTAGGGATTTATAATGCATGTGCTACTAGTAGTGAAGGAATAAGTATTGCAGCAGTATTTATTGATAGTAAGAAAATTAAAAACTGTATTGTTGCTACTTCATCACATAATTTGGTTGCCGAAAAGCAATTTAGAAATCCAATTGAATATGGTGCTCCTAAACCTGAAACAGCAACATTTACTGCAACAGGAGGAACAGCCATTCTTCTTAGTAATAAAAAAAGTAAAATTAAAATATCTTCTGCTACTATTGGTATGGTTCAAGATTTAGGAGTAAAAGATGTTAATCATATGGGAGCAGTTATGGCTCCTGCAGCGGCTGATACAATTTATAAACATTTAACGGCTTCTAAAACAAGCGTTAATGATTATGATTTAATCTTAACTGGTGATTTAGGAGAATATGGTAAAAATATTTTAATAGATTATATGAAAGAACAATATAATATTGAATTAGGAAATAATTATAATGATTGTGGATGTATATTATATGATACTAAAAAGCAGCCTGTTTTAGCAGGTGGTTCTGGACCTGCATGTAGTTCTTTAGTATATTTTAGTTATATTCTAAATGAAATGGAAAATAATAAATTAAAGAAAGTATTAATTGTTCCAACGGGTGCAATATTCTCTCCAACATTAGTATTTCAAAAAGAAACTATACCAAGTATTGCTCATGCTATATGTTTGGAGGTAGTAGAATGATTTATATATATTCGTTTTTATTCTGTGGTTTAGTCTGTATGATAAGTCAATTAATTTTAGATAATACTAAGCTAACTCCTGGACATATTACTAGTTTATTTGTAGTAATTGGTGCTTTTCTTGATTTAATGGGAATATATGACCGAATTGTTTTATATGCAGGTGCTGGAGCATTAATACCAATTACATCATTTGGTCATTTACTTGTTCATGGGGCAATGGATGTTGCAGGGGAGCAGGGATTACTTGGATTATCCTTTGGTATATTTAATTTAACATCTGCTGGTATTAGTGTAGCTTTAGTATTAGGATTTATTCTTGCATTATTATTTAAGCCAAAACATTAATTTACTTAACTAGATTATTATGCTATAATTAGTAAGAGGTAGATTATGAAAAAGAATATTGGTAAAATAATTTATATAACATTTATGGTATTAGCATTAATATCTTTAATTCAAAGTATTTATTTAAAAAATTTAGCTAGTGTAGGATTAAGTGCTCTTGCTTTAATTGTCCTAAGTCTTCCTAATATAATTAAAAAGATGTTTAAATTAGAAATGTCTTTATTATTAGAAGTATTATTATATATATTTATATATTCTGGAATTGTTTTAGGAAGTGTATATAGACTATATGATAATTTTGAAATGTGGGATAATATTCTTCACTATTCATCAGGTATTCTTACTAGTTTAATAGCATATTCATTAATATATATATTAGGTAAAAAGAATAATCTTAGTATTAGTTTGATTCTTATCTTTTGTTTTAGTTTTTCATTAATGACTGGTGTTATATGGGAATTTATTGAGTTTACTTGTGATAATACTATTAGAGGAGATATGCAAAAAGATTCTATAGTGTCTTCTATTACTACTACTATATATAAAGATAGATTATCTATTAAAGATATTGATTATACTATTATATATAGTAAGGGGAAAGAATATAAAATTGATAATGGATATTTAGATATTGGTTTAACTGATACTATAAAAGACTTGTTTGCCAACTTTCTAGGTGCTATAACTTATGTTTTATTATTGTATTATCACTTAGTCAAAGGGAAATTAAAAATTATGGATAAATTAGAAATAAAAAAAGCATCATAGTAATTGATGCTTTTTATATTTCACGCATATTTTCTGCATTTTTATATGGATCTTTTGGATCAATATAATCAACAAATAAGATACCATTTAAATGATCATACTCGTGTTGAAAAGCAATTGCTAATTCCTCTCTAACACGATATTTAACTTCATTACCATCAATATCTTTACCTTTCATAGTAATTCTAGCATATCTTGGTACGATACCATCAACTGGTCTATTAACACTTAAACATCCTTCACCCTCAGAAGCATATATTAATTCTTCAGAATGTGATACTATTTCTGGATTTATTAACACATAGTCAACAAATTTTCCTTCACTTTCTTCATAACATACAACAAAGAAACGTTCATTAATACCCATTTGAGGTGCTGCTAAACCCATTCCTGGTCTTAGCTTATATTTTTTAGCATATTTTTCTATTTGACTTAAACGTAAATGTTCAAGCATATCATTAATAAGTTTCTTTCTTTCTTTTGTTAAGGGGAATGTTGCATCAACGTTTTTAGCACGTACTCTTTTATCTTTCTCATCTAATATATCTGAAGTTTTAATCATAACATCCCTTCTTTCTGTACGTATTTTACCACAGAATTAAAAAAAAGGGAAGTTATTTCCCTTAAGATGTATTAAATTACAAAGACCTTGTACCTATTATAATTACTAATAGAATAAATAATACTAAGATAATAGCCGCACCATATCCAAATCCACCATTATTACCATATCCGTATCCGTAAGATGGATATGATTGATAGCCATAGTTTTGATTGCAACAAGAACTACCACCAGTATTATATCCACTTCCATAATAATACATATAAATACCTCCTTTACTATCTATTATAGTGTACTCAAATATTATATTTTTGTTATTGCTTTTACCCAAATAATAGAAATTATAAAAGACTATTTATATGACTTAACACATGGATTTATTTTTCTTTCTTCTAAAAAAGATATTAGATCTATAAATTTATTTTCTTCACGTTTTAATTTAGTAGTACTAAGAACATTTTGCATCATAGCAATATGTTTAACTATATCATTTGAACTATTTTTACTTGCTATTTTAACAGCTTCTTTTTGCTCCTTGGAAAGTTTAAAAGGAATATATGTAGAATAAAAAGAAGAAGAAACGTTATTATCATATATTAATTGTTCATTACCAAGATATATAGGAATAATAGTATCCGCTGTCATATTAAGAATTGTATTAATAACTCTTTCTAAATTAGCATGACAGCTAATAGGGGCATTATAACCGGGTAAATCAAACGATAATAATATTTTACCATCTTTATCAACCATACCATCTTTATCATTAGGCACTATTCCCCAATTAATGTTAATATTAGCACTAATAACTGAATTAAGTAAAACATCTATTAAACTATCTTTATAATCATAAAAAATTTGAAAATTATCAGAACTTACTAATCTTAACAAATCCTCACGCAACATATTATCTCCTTCAAAGCGATTATATTTATCATTATAGTCATTCATAAACTTTTCAGTAAGACCTCCTGCTAAATCAACAGTTCGATATGCTAAGTGTTCATTATTTATATATTCTGTTTCCTTATTGTTATCATTACTAGTTTTATCTAATATACGACTTTGGTTCCATAAATAATTTGCAACTATTTTATATCTAGTAAGAGCTTCAACAATTTCTTTTTTTGGTATTTTATAAACATTAATCCATTGCTCATCATCTATATTATTTTTAGTTTGATTACTCAAGAAAGTAATCATTACTAGTGCTTTTATAATTCTAGATTTAACTTTTTCAATACGATTAATCATAAATACGTCTATGGCAGATAATTCTTCATCAGGAAGGGAAGATAGTATATCGCTATTATAATAATCGTCAATACATGTAAATGGTTTTTCTCTACCTGTAGTTCTAGTATTAGTTTGAAGATATGGCATATTTAATGATTTTACTCTTGTATTATTAGCATTAACATAATATTCCATATGACCATATTTATTTAGAAATGTAGCACCATTTACAATAATTTTAACCTTACTATCAATAATCATCTTACGATGAGCAGAATAGTTCGCTTTAAGAAAGTTTAAAGTCCTTTTTTTAATATTTAATATTTCAGTATTTGATAAAGTACCATTAATAAACTTATTAGCTTCATCTTTAGAAAGCTTTATTGTACATTCTGAATATAAATCCCTTGTTAAAGTATATATATCTTCTTTTAAATTACCACGATATGCATATTGTTTAGCATTACTTGTTATAATCCTTTTGTATGCTTCATCTAGATTATAAATATAATTCCAATAACTATCAATATCTCCTATAATATGTTTTAATGCCCTAAGTCGGAATGAATCATTTCTTGTTAACTGAAATATTGATGTATTTTGGTTATTTATACTATAAAGTGTATCAGTTAAGTTTTTAATACCATTAACGCATAATTTATCAATATTATATTCTTCATTTTTTGTTGTTTTAAATATATCACTATGTTTTAAAAGCTGACGAATTACAATATAAAATTCATCTATTTCTTGTTCTCTAACTAAACTAGCACATCTATCATATTCTTCTTCAAAATTATCTAACATTTCAAATCACCTATATGAAATTATATTATAGATTTATATTGTTGTCAAACAAGCAAAAACAATTCATTAAAATAAATATAGTATTAATATTTTATTATATAGATGCATAATTTTTACTAGGTGATTGATAGTGAAAAAAATAGCAGTATTTATCTTTTTATTAATATTTATCCCTCTAGTATATGTTAAAGCGGAGGAGTTGAATCTAGCGGAAAACGCGAAATCCGCTATTATTATTGAAACATCATCAGGAAAAATATTATGGGAAAAAAATGCCCATGAAAAACTAGCTCCTGCTTCCATGACTAAAATTATGTCTATGCTAATTATTATAGAGAATATTGAAAGTGGTAATTTAAGATGGAATGAAAAAATTACTGCGTCATTAAATGCTTCATCAATGGGTGGAAGTCAAATATTTTTAGAACCTGGTGAAAAAATGACTGTTCAAGATTTACTTAAAGGAATTGCTATTGGATCAGGGAATGATGCTACTGTTGCTATGGCTGAAAGAATTGCAGGGACTGAATCAAAGTTTGTTGAATTAATGAATAGTAAAGCCCAAGAATTGGGTTTAAAAGATACTAATTTTAAAAATTCTACTGGGTTAGATGCGGAAAATCATTATTCTTCAGCATATGATATGGCAATTATGGCCAAAGAATTAATCAAGCATGAGAAAATTTTAGAATTTACATCAACTTATGAAGATTATTTAAGACAGGATACTGGTAATAGTTTCTGGTTGGTTAATACAAATAAGTTAGTAAGATATTATCAAGGAGTAGACGGTTTAAAGACAGGCTTTACCAATACTGCTGGCTATTGTTTAACTGCTACTGCTAAAAGAGGAGATATGCGACTTATTACTGTTGTTATGAATGAACCATCTAGTGAAGTTAGAAGCAAAGAAACAAGTAGTATGTTAGACTATGGTTTTAATACTTATGAGGTGAATAAATTATTAACAAAAGATAGTGTAGTAGGTAGTATAAAAGTATCTTTAGGTACTGAAAAGAGTGTTGATATAGTACCAATAGATGATATTGATATTCTACATAGTAAAATAGATAATAAAAAAGATATTACTTATAAAGTAATTACTAATAATGCAAAAGCACCAATAAAAAAAGGTGATGATGTTGGAGATATCATTGTTTATGAAGATGGCATGGAAATAATGCAAATAGATGCTACTGTTATAAATGATGTTAATAAAGTAAATATTTTTGTAGCATGTCTAAGAAATATAGTTAATATAATAAGTGGTAAATCATTTTAATAAAATATTTAGAATTACATTATTATTAAAGAGAATCTGAAATATTAATATCAGGTTCTCTTTGCTTAAAGAAATAACTATAAAATTACTAGGCAAATTGAATACAATATGATAAAATGTATCTAAGAAATCAAGTGAGAAATATTATGATATATAAATGGCTATATAAAACCCCCAATGCATTTGATGATATAGTAATGCATAGTGATGGTGAATATTTAATAGGTTTATGGTTTACTGGAATGAAAGAATCTTCTAAAGTTAATGATAATTGTGAAGAAAAAGACTTACCAATATTTAAAGAAACAAGTAAATGGTTAGATATATATTTTAGTGGTAAAAGACCTGGCTTTACTCCTAAATATAAAATTAATAATTTAACGCCTTTTAGACAAGAAGTGATTAATATCATGAAAACTATTCCTTATGGAAATACTATAACTTATAATGATATATCTAAAATTATTGCTAAAAAAAGAGGTATAAAAATTATGTCTAGTCAGGCTGTTGGGGGCGCTGTTAGTTGGAATCCTATTTGCATCATTATTCCATGTCATAGAGTTATAGGAGTAAAAGGAAATCTAACTGGTTATAATGGTGGTATAAATAATAAAGTAGCACTTTTAGCTTTAGAAAAGAATGATATGAATAAATATTTTATTCCAAAGAAAGGAACAACCTTATGAATAGATGTAAATGGTGTAATGAAAATAATTCTTTATATATTGAATATCATGACAAAGAGTGGTGTATACCTACTCATGATGATAACTATTTATTTGAAATGTTAATTTTAGAATCTTTTCAAGCAGGTTTATCTTGGGAATGTGTTCTAAATAAAAGAAACGATTTTAGAATAGCCTATGATAACTTTAATATAGATAAAATAGTTAAATATGATGAAAATAAAATAAATGAATTATTGAATAATGATAAAATAATAAGAAATAAATTAAAAATAAAAGCTAGTGTTAATAATGCTATTATATTTAAAGATATTCAAAAAGAGTATGGAAATTTTTATAACTACTTATTAACATTTTCTAAAAATAAAATACTATATGAAATAGATAAAACTACTAATGATTTATCTGATTCTATCTCTAAAGATTTAATCAAAAGAGGTATGAAGTTTGTAGGTTCAACTATTATCTACTCATACTTACAAGCAACAGGATTTATATATTCTCATGATGAAGAATGTTTTATGTATAAGAAAAAGAATTAATAAGAGTTAATATGGTTTTATGTCTAACTAAAAACTAGCCGTATTTCTACGACTAGTTTATTTACAATTAATTTTTCTATTTAAATCCAATCCTTTAAGTTGTAATTTTATGGCAATATCATTAATTTCTTCATAAGTGAATCCTATTCTTTTTAATTCTTTTCTGTTCATTACCCATAACTTTTCAATAGAGTCAATATTATTTAAACATAACTTATCTAAGATATCTTTTTCAAACCCTAAATCTTTTAATATCATGCTTATCTATTCACTATTCCAAATATATATTCTTTTACTTCATCAACTGTCATATTTAAAGATACGGCTAACTCATTATATAAATATTTTTCCGCAAGTTTGAAATAAGCACTATCTTTTTCACTAATTCTTTTCTTACTGTTAATTCTATCTTCATTTCTTAAATAAGTAGTTTTAATAATTTTAATAAGTTCTTCATGATTACATGTATTTAACATATCCTTATATTGTACTTCTAAGTTTTTCTCATTAATGTTTTTAAGTGGTTCAATAGAAGGTATTTTTTCAATTAATTTTTTAGCATCTTCTGCAGAAATGATATTTCTTAAGAAACCTGTTTTATTATCTGTAGGAATATTAATTATTAATGATTCATCATCGATTGGAGTCATTACATAATATGTATTGCCATTTAATTTGCTTTCTTTAATATCCTTAATTATACATACCTCATGTTTATATATTACATATTCACCTTTTGTGTACATAAAATGTTCCTCCTTATATATATTATTTTATCAAAAAAATAATTTTTTCGTAAGAAAAAGATTAATAATTTAAGGTTAATTTTTATAATATATACTTATCGACTTTTAATACTATATAGTGTATAATAATTATGTAATAAAGATATTTAGGAGTAAAAAATGATAAGAAAAATTAAAGATATAATTAAAAAAAATTATAAATGGTTTGTTTGTTTTATTTGTTTAATATTATTTCTTGCTTTAGCGGAAGATGCTTTTAATAATGAAATAATGAATGGAGATATTATTGGATATAAAATTATAGCAAAGTATTTAATTAGCGATTTAATTACCCCAATATTTAAAGTAATAACTTGGTTTGGAAGTGCTACTTGTTTAATATCAATAACTATAATATTATTTCTAAGTCTAAAAAATAAAAGAATAGCGGGATTAGTTGGAATTAATTTAATAATTATAACTATTTTAAATCAAGCTTTAAAAATGATTGTGCAAAGACCAAGACCAGAAGAATATCGTATAATTGATGAAAATGGTTATAGTTTTCCATCTGGACATTCTATGGTAAGTATGGCTTTTTATGGATTTTTAATATATTTAATTTATAAAAAAATAAAAAATAAATATTTAAAAATATCTTTAATTATAATACTTTTATTATTGATTATTATGATAGGTATTAGTAGAATATATCTAGGAGTACATTATACTAGTGATGTTTGTGCTGGATTTTTAGTATCATTATCATATTTAATAATATTTATTAGTTTTACTGATAAACTTATATTAGGTAAGGAGAAGTTATGAAAAGCAAAAATATAATTAATAGTTTTAAATATGCCTTTGCTGGTATAAAAAGTGCTTTTAGAACTGAAAGAAATCTTAAAATTCATATTACCATAGTTTTAATTACTACTATTATGGGAGTAATATTAAAATTAAAGTCATGGGAGTGGATAGTATGTATTAGTTGGTTTGCTATTGTTATTGGGGGAGAATTATTTAATACTGCAATTGAAATTACTGTTAACTTAGCTATGCCTAAGATAGATAATGATGCTAAAAGAGCTAAAGATATTTCTGCTGGGGGTGTTTTAGTATTTGCAATTGGTTCAGCAATTATTGGTCTTATTATATTTGTACCAAAATTGATATTTTTAATTAAGTAATAACTATTTAATGTTCATTTA
>CAZTTM010000010.1:0-18697 GCA_964616035.1 uncultured Muribaculaceae bacterium | reverse complement strand
TCTTTTTTGTGGGTTTAATTTATTTCCTCTTTTAATGTATATTCCTTCATCTTCTTCATCATTTGTAAAGAAATTATTACGTATAGGCTTTTTTATTGTCTTATCTTCTTTTGATAAACTTGATAGGTTATAGACATTGTCATCATTTTGATTATTTGATATGCTAGTTATACTTGCTCTAGGATTATTATATAATTCTAGTATCTCATCTTTTGAGTGAGCAATATTATATATTCCACTACTTTGTAGCATATATATAAGTTGTTCATCTTGAATACTATCATAAATAATTATTTTATTAGGTTCAATATTTTCAGTCATATAACTTAATTGACTTTGATCTTCTACATCTTTAATAGCGGTTATATCAATAATTATTTTTTCAAAGAAAAAATTAGAGAATAGCTGCACTATTTCTGCAATAGCAAATTCTCCATTTAGACTTTTTATTATATCAATATCTAGACTATTTAAGATTGAAGAATTTTTATTTGCTACTATAATATTCATAAGTATTCTCCCTTCTTATTCTTTAGATATTATCCATTCCCTCTGGTACTGTTTCCTGCTTCTCCCCAAAGATTTGTAATATAATTTTGGATATTTCCCCATTGTGTTGCAAGAATACCACCAATTACGGCAATTGCTACTAATGTCACAACTGTCATACTTACTTCGCCTGTTGATTCTTTCATTATTCATTCCTCCTTCCTTGTATTTTCTTCATTATATCATATTTATTTGTGAATATCAACCAATCATAGAAAATGCTGCAATTAACATTAATAGTAATGCTCCTCCACCAGTACTTACTAGCATTATCATTGTTTGGTTTTCCATAGTATCAAGTCTTTGTTTATATCTTTGCTCTCTTGCTTTGTTTTGTAAAGATGATACTGTTTTGGAAAATGATAGCATTTGTTCATGTTTTTTATCTTGCTCTCCTAATCCAAGGCGGTATAATAAACGCATCATACGCATTGAGTCTCTTACAGGATATTCTAAAGCAAAGTCCATATATGGATCAATGCTTGAATCACCTTCTTCTATTCTTTTTACTAATTTTTCTAAGCCTGGTTTAAATACTTCTGGAGCATCTTCTATTGATCTTGCAAGTGCTACTGGTACGGTATAGTGTTGTACTAATATTTCCAAACTTTTTAGATAGTATGGTAATAAAGAATCTATTTGTCCTAAATGTTTTTTATAGAATTTTTTTAAGTCAAAGTATTGTGATTTAAAGACTAATACTCCAGTACCAACTGCTACAAGTATATAAGTGGCATTTATATTGGTAATAAATATACATATCAACAATATTGTTGTTAAAACACCGTCTCTTATTCTACCCATAAATACTGCATCTGGGTCAATAACATTATCTCCATACTTTGTTCTTAAGAGAAATTCATAGTCTTTTTCTTTTAGGTTTGCAAAATATCCTTTATTTTCACTATTGAATTGTTTAGTATTTATTGTATTATTATAGATTAAAACAAATATTACCACTACGGCTATTAAAATTATTTCTATATACATTATTCAGCCCCCACATTCTCATTATAATACTTTTCTCCTTTTAGTAAGAAGAATGTATTAATAAATACAACTCCATGGACTAATATTTTGATTAATAATCCATCTATTAAATCTATATAACCTTCTACTCCTATTAATAATTGAATAAGGATTATTAGTGAGTATAGAGCAAAGCCAAATAATAGAAATTGACGATGGAATTGTTGTCTATCTAATCTATCACGATATACTCCTTCTACTAGAACATCAATATCATTTAACATGTTATCAAATGTTTCTGCGGTATTTCTAGCACCTTCTTTAGTTACTTGTAAGAATAATTGATGCATATTTTTTACCATATAATATGGATATTTGGAATTCATATATTTAATTGATTCATATACATCACCTTTTTCATATGCTAAGGCAATCATTACTTTAACATCAGATAATACGGGATCTTCTAGTACTCCTGATTGGACAACTCCTTCAAGAGACTTTACAAATGATTGGGTAGATGCATATTCCATTATTGTATTGCTTGTATATACTTGTATTTGTTCAAATATGTATTCACTATATTGTCTTTTACATCTTAGATATGTAAGATAAGGAATTGTAGCGACTGCTATTGCAGCATAGATTATTGCTACAAATAAACTATAGAAATAGAAGTATCCTACTAATCCTGCAAATCCTGCAAAAAATATTATTTGAATAAGATATTGTTTTTTTGTAAATTGTAGACCTAGTTCTTTAATCTTAGCGCTCATTTCTTTGTAGGAATATGGGGCATATTTTTCATATGCAATTGTTGTTTGTTGCTTTACGAACTTATAGACACTTTCTCCATTTGAAGAACGATATAATACTACGAATAGTAATATAACGCCTATTATAATAAATTCTATCATTACTATCACCTACTTTCTTAATTAGCTTGAGTATTATTTATTTGTCCATAATTACTATACATAGTTGGATTATTTATTCTTTGATAGGTATTTATCATGTTATTATTTATATTTGGATTATTAGTTTGTGGATATGGGTTTTGGATAGGTGTATTTATATGAGTTTGATTGATTGGGTTTATGTTTGGGTTATACACAGGTTTGTTGATAGATGTATAACTACTTGCATTTGACATATCCACTTTGTAATCTTCATTGGTCATTGGTTTAAATTCTTCTTTAACTAATATATCAGGCGGTAATATAACTCCTTGACTCTCTAAATATCCTAATAAATATTTGGTAGGATTTTTTATAGTAATTTTACCGTTAGGACTTTTCTGGTATATGACATTGGTTTGAGCATGATTCTCGTCATCAACATAGAATTCAACTACTTCTGATACTTCACGATGATAGCGTTGATATTCCTTACTATAATATCCTTTAATATGTACACCCAATTGAACGTATCTGTGAATACTTTTCAAAAATTGTTCTATGTCTTGATTTGTTTCTAGTAAACTATATAATCTGCTTGGAATTGATGATGCTTTGTCAGAGTGAATTGTTGATAAAATGTTATGCCCTGAGGAAATTGAGTTTCTAACGGCCATAACTGCTTCAGCGCTTCTTACTTCGGATAGTAATATCCAGCGAGGATTCTGACGCATACATGTGACTAGAACATCAGAATATGATGCAATATTATTTGTTTTCATCGCAACGATATCTCTTGTTGGAAATATTTTATCTAGATGTAGTTCTAATGTATCCTCAATTGTTATTATTTTTTCATTTTCTTTAGTATGTGCTGCTAGGTATTTTACAAACTCAGTTTTACCAGAGCCTGTTTCTCCACTTACTAGAATGTTGCAGTGTCCTTCAACGCATTTAATAAGGAAATCATGAATATCTAGTCTAATATAATCTTCAGCTATTATTTTATCTTTTTGTAATCTTATTTTTGCTGGTGTTTTTCTTATTAATAGAGCTATTCCGTTTCTAGCAATTGAGTCGTGGACAAAGTTCATACGTAGTTCAGCACTTTCTGCATCTAAGAATGGGTTAGCCATATTAAAGCTTTTCCCCATACTGTTTGCGCATTGAAAGGCTATTTTTTCTATTAGAGTATTATCTATTCCAGTATTTTCTATGCGATATACTCCTTTTGAAAGTGTTTTTATCCATACTTGACCATTATTACTATATGAGATATCAGTTATATCATCATTGGCTAGTAATGGCATTATAGGGCCAAAATCGACTTGGGCAAAGAAATTGTCCATATTCATCACCTCAGTTTAATTATTTTCTTTTAGTTGATTTACATTATCTTTTACTTTTGTTAAATACTTTTGAAATAACTCATCTTGATAATCTATCTTTTCAATATTATTCATAATATAATTAGTTATATATTCTCCTGATACTTTAACACTAGGTTCATCTTCATATTCTGTTCCATTAGGTACAAGGACTATTTCAATAAATGATTCTTCTTTTTCTTCTTGTAAATATTTTAGCATTGTAAATGTTAAGTATTCGGCTTCAGGCATAGCAAAATATATATAACTAGGTGTTCTTAAAGAGTCAGTATTTTCAAATACATCTTGGCCATCGCTTGTTTTAACAGATAGTACTTTTAAGCCTTCCATATATTTACCATATACTATTTTATTATCATTAGTAGTCAATTTAACATATACATCAACATAATTATTTGGCATGATGATATTACCATAACTTTTTTCAACGTCAGTTTTTACATATGATATGGTATTTTCTGTTTCTATATCATATAATACAGAATCTGGTAATTCTTCTTTTTTTACTACTTGTTCAGTATAGAATAAACTACCCGCTGGTATAATAGAATTGTAATTAGAGTATTTTCCTTCAATCTCATCTAATTTTTTATAATATTCACCAGTTAGAAATGCTTCTGGTAATTCAGTTGTTCCTATCATTTCTTCGGTTATTTTAGTTTTAGGTTGAATAGTTTCCTTAGCATAATATACTTTTACTAGTTTAGTTTTTTGATTAATTCGCATGTTATATCCTATGTATAGGACTATAATGCATAGTAATACGCCTATTATTGTGACAGTATTTTTATTTCCTAGTATTTTTTTTATTTTCTTTGATAAGTTATTCATTTTCTTTCCTCCTATCCTATTATATTTTGATTATATCATTTTTTTTTGATAATTAAAAGAATTTTTTTACAATTTTGTTAAATCGTGTTATTATTGTATATGGGTGATGTTATGAAGAAAAAATTAACTATTATTATTTGTGCTATAGTGTTTGTTATTATACTTGGGGTTTTATTAATTACTAATAGTATGAGTAATAAATATGGATTGTTTGAATTAAAGTATGATGAAGTTATAGAGAAGTTTGATAATAAAGAAAGTTTTGTTTTGGTAATTAGTCAAACTCAGTGTAATCATTGTATTAGTTATAAGCCAGTTTTAAGAAGTGTATCTAAAGAATATAAAATTAAGACATATTATATAGATGTTGATTTACTTAGTGATAAAGAGACAGAAGAATTAAAGAAATATGTTTCTTATTCTGATACTCCTTCAACTTTATTTATTAAGAATGGTACAGAAAGTACAAGAGCTAATAGAATTGTTGGAGAGGCTAATGAGGAAAAGATTGTTAGTAAGCTTAAACAAAATGATTTTATAAAATAAGGCATAATAAAAGGACCATGTTTGATGGTCTTTTGTTTTACCTATTTAGCATATATAAATTATCTAACAATACTCCAGTTCCTTCGGCTACACAGGTTAGTGGGCTTTCAGCGGTAAATACGGGTACTTTTAACTCTTGTGCTAGTAATTGGTTAAATCCATCTACTAGTGAACCTCCACCAGTTAAGACTATACCTTTATCAATAATATCTGCTGATAACTCAGGTGGAGTTTGTTCTAATATTCCTTTAGCGGCATGAATGATGGTATAAACACTTTCTCTTAGCCCTTCTTCTACTTCATCTGATGTTAGAGTTATACTATGTGGAAGTCCTGTAACTAAATCTCTACCACGTACTTCCATTTTTTCATTTCTATTTCCTGGGAATACTGTGCCTATATTTATTTTTATTTCTTCAGCTGTTCTTTCTCCTACTAATAATTTATATTTATCTTTAATATATTTTATTATATCATTATCAAAGGCATTACCTGCTATTCTGATTGAGGCACTATTTACTATACCTCCTAATGATAGTATAGCAATATCAGTTGTTCCTCCACCAATATCAATTACCATATTGCCACTTGGTTTAGATATATCCATACCTGCTCCGATAGCAGCTACTTTGGGTTCTTCTTCTAAGAATACTTTTTTAGCACCTGTTCTTTCAGCAGCTTCTTTAATAGCATTTTTTTCTACTTGAGTAATATTTGATGGACAGCATATTAATATTCTTGGTCTTGAAAAGAAACTTTTTCCGTTAACTTTTTTTATAAAGTAGTTTAGCATTATATCAGTTGTTTCAAAGTCAGCTATTACACCATCTTTCATTGGTTTAATAGCTTTTACTTTGCCTGGTGTTCTTCCAAGCATTTCTCTTGCTTCGCTTCCAACTGCTAGTACTTTTTTAGTATCCGAATCCATTGCTACTACTGATGGTTCATTTAGTACTATGCCTTGCCCTTTTATATAAATTAATACGTTTGCTGTTCCCAAATCAATACCAATATCTTTATTGAACATAATATCACCTTCCTTCGTATATTTTACCATATTTTGTTAATTTTTCCTATTAAATCAAGTTGTTTTTATAAATATTTATTTGCTATGCCAACTAGTTATATTAAAAAAGGCAGATAATGTCTATAAATCTCCTAATGATTTATTATAATATTCTTCAGGATTAACTACCATTCCTTTATGATATAGTTCAAAATGTAGATGATTAGTTAAAGAAGTATCTATATTAGAAGTTCCGCTTTTAGCAATTACTTGTCCTTGTACTACCTTATCATCAACTTTTACTGAAACATCTTTTAAACTTTGGTAAACACTTATTAAATCATTTGTGTGTCTTATTTCAACGATTACTCCTAATATGTCATTTTCTTCTACTTTAATAACTGTACCATTTAAAATAGATATAACATCAAACTCACTATTCATAGCATAATCTACTCCTGAGTTTTGCATGTAAGTATTTTCATAATAAAGAATAGAGTTTTGTTGAGTTTCTTCATCTGCCTGATAGTTATAAAAATTATTTACTATTTTTACATTAGTGTTAGTATATGGTTTGATTATGTTTGTACTTGTACTTATAACTGGTATTACTGTATCGACTTCAGTTATTTCATTATCAACATATTCTAATTCATTTTTATTACTATCCATATTTTTAGTAAAGATATTTTTTACTAAATACATACTAAATACAGAGATAACTATAGCAATACTATATATTGCTGGTACTACAAATTTTTTTAATTTTCTTTTTATCATTTCTTTCACCTCTATTTTAAGTCTTTACTAAAATAGAGAAATTATACTATTTTTTTAATTATTATATTTTTTTATGATTGTATTTTGATAATAATGTCTTAAAATTTCTTTATAACTATATCCTTCTTTTGCCATTCCTAAAGCACCATATTGACTCATGCCTACTCCATGACCATATCCTTTCATATCAATAAATACATTAGTGCCTATTTGCGTAATTACAAAGTCAGTTGAGCGTAATGATAGGCTATTATATAAGTCTTTACCTGTGAATTTTTGGTTATTAATTTTTAATTCTAATACTCTATTAGTAGGACTTCTTTTTATTATTTCAACTTTTAATTCTTTATTATAGTTTATATTTAGTTTTTCATAAAATTTATTTAAAGGAATTACTGTAGTGGTAGAATAAGCACTTGATTCTTTTTCATCCCATTTGCTTTCTACACTTTTTAGGTATGGAAGACTAAGGTTAAAAACTAAGTCAGCATCTTCGGTATAGCCATTACTAGTAGAGAAGAATAAAGCATCTATTACTTTATCATTATAAGTTAAGCATTCATCAAGTGTTTCGTTTACTGCACTTCGTAGTTTATTTATGTTTACTATATAATTATTGCCCCAAGCTTCTTTAAGATAATCTTCATCTAGATACACTTGATTCATTATGCTATCTACAACATCATATTCTTTATCTTTATTGTATTCAATTCTTTTGATAGCATACGATCTTGAAGCTACGGCTTGAGCTTTTAGGGCTTCTTTTTCAAAATATATGGGCATCTCACCGGCTAGAACTCCTACTATGTATGACTCTAATGGAATTACATCTATTGTATCAGTTTTTAATCTTTTAACTCTAATAGTGAGATTATTTATATAATTTAATTCTATTTCTTCTACTTTATTTAGATTATATATAGCAATAATAAAAAAAGGAATAATTATAATTATTAGGGTGAAAGTTATTATTTTTTTCATAATGTCACATCCTAATAATATTTTATTCCTTATACTAAAATATTTTTGTTTTTATTTGTCGAATAGTTTATTATCCTAAGATATGTAGAAAGTCATATAGAAAGCCTACTAAAAGATAGGATATAATAAGTATTAACATAATATAAAATATTCTTGCTTGTAATGCTTTATTCTTTTTAAATATTCCACTGATATTTAGACTGTCAGAAGTCCATACTGTTAATGGTATTATCATTAAGTAAAGTATTAGTTTAGCCATTATTTTCTATATCCTTTATTTTATTATTTCTATTTATATAACGATCAATATTAGAAAATGGAGTACTTACAAATTTATCAATAATATTTAACATTAATTCTTTACCTGTTTCTTCAGATATGGCTATTACATTAGCATTATTATGTGCTTTAGATAGTATTGCTTCACTTTCTTTACTAACTTTAGCACAATATATTCCTTTCATTTTATTTAAAGCAATACTCATACCAATACCTGTACCACATATTGCGATACCTAAATCCACTTCTTTATTTAATACTCCTTTACCTAATTTATAGGCATAATCAGGGAAATCAACTGCATCTTTGGTATCTGTGCCATAATTAACTACACCATATCCTTTTTCAACAAGATATTTTGCTATTATCTCTTTAGCATCAACACCACGATGGTCATTAGCTATTCCTATTTTCAAATATATCATCTTCTTTCTAATTTAATTTTATCAAACATTATGATTGATGTCTACTTACTTTAACTTAGTTTATTATTTTTATTTTATATGTAAAGAAAAAACTACTAATATATAGTAGTTAAGCATTTTTCTTGTCAAATCCATATTTTTTATTAAATTTATCTACTTGACCCTTTCTACTTGATGTACTTTGTGTACCTGTATAGAATGGGTGGCATTTAGAACAAACTTCAACGTTTATTTCACTTTTTGTAGATTTAGTCTTAAATGTATTACCACATGCACATGTTACTGTTGCTTCTACATAATTTGGATGAATATTCTTTTTCATTATTTTCTCTCCTTCCGCCATGACAAATGTCATAGTAATTTAAATACAATTGGTATTATATCAGTAATTTTTTATTTTTTCAACTATTATTTTGTAAATTTGTTGATAACCTAACCTATTGGGATATATATTATTGTCATTTTGAAAGTATATTTTATCATTTAAGATACTATTTAGTGGTATATATGTGTATCCTTCTTTATGGCATAGATTTTTTAATTTTACATTAGCATAGTTAAATATATCTTGATTGTTAATAGTAGTGTTATAGTATCCTAAAACAAATACTTGCTTGTGATTATATTTATTTATTTCATGAAATAGTTTTGACATATCTTCCATCATTTCATCTATATAAGAATAGATATGTTCAGTATTGATAGTTAATTTATAATATAATTCATTCATGCCTATTGATAAAGTTATTATATCTGATTCTTTTAATAGTTTATGAATAGATACTGGTTTATTATTGATTATTTGTTCTTCATTATATTCAATTATTCTAAGTAAGTCAGTTATTCGATAATCATTATTTGTATAAGTAGTATTATATGATGATAATTTATTTTTGCTTTCTAAATATTCTTTTAAATAGTAGGTATATGTATTATCTTTTGATAAGCCGTCTCCTATAGATAGAAAAGATAATTTGTTGTTTATAGTTAATTTATAGATAATATAGCATGATAGAAAAAGAATTAATATAAATATTATTTTTTTCATAGGATTATCTCCTTATATTTAAGTATATTTATATTAGTTCTATTTTAGCACCTACGGTTTTTAACTTTTCGACTATTTTGTCATAGCCTCTTAAGATATAGTTAATGTTGTCAATAGTTGTTGTGCCTTCTGCAATTAAAGCGGCAACTAGTAATGAAGCTCCTCCTCTTAAATCAGTAGAACAGACTTCAGCACCATGTAGTTTTGTTATGCCATATATCTTAGCTTGTTTGTTATCACTTGATACTTTGGCTTTTAAGCCCATTTTTTCTAATTCTTTAATGTTTTGGAATCTATTTTCATATATTGTTTCTTCAATTATGGAGCAGCCATTACAAGTTGATAGATATGGAGCCATTATTTGTTGTAAATCAGTTGGAAATCCGGGATACACAAGGGTTGTGATATTGATTTTTTTATGTTTGGTTGTATTATTTATTTGAACATAGTCAGAGCCTATTTCCATATCAACGCCAGACTCTTTTAATTTAGACGTTAATGACTCTAAATGACTGGGAATTAGTTTTGATACTTTTAAATTATCTCCAATTAGGCTAGCAAGAATTATATAAGTACCTGCTTCAATACGATCCGGGATTACTTCGTGATAAGCTTTATGTAATTTTTTTACGCCTTCTATTTGAATAATGCTTGTTCCAGCACCTGTTATTTTTGCTCCCATATTATTTAAGAATGTGGCAATATTACTTATTTCTGGTTCTTTGGCAGCATTTTCAATAATAGTTGTACCCTTTGCTTTAACAGATGCTAACATAATATTAATTGTTGCTCCAACACTTGGAAAATCTAAATATATTTTATTTCCTTTTAATTCTTTTGCTTTAATTAAAAAATAGTCATCTTTTTCTTCAATAGTAGCACCTAATAATTCAAAGCCTTTTAAGTGAAGATTAATGGGTCTTTCTCCTATTGAGCATCCTCCAGGGAAATACATTTCTACTTTTTTAAATTTTCCCAATAGAGCACCCATAAAATAATATGAAGCACGTAATTTTTTAGATAGTTCTCTGGTTATTTCTTTATTAATTATACTTGATGAGTCTATCTTTACTGTTTCATTTTCTCTATCTATTTTAGCATTTAGATGAAGTAATATATTTTCTAAATCATCAATGTCAGATATATTTGGGACATTATTTATTATTACTTCTTCATCACATAATATGGCAGCGGGTATTAAGGCTACTGCACTGTTTTTTGCACCACTTATGTTTATTTCTCCTGTTAATTTATGTCCACCTTCTATTTTTATTCTAGGCATAACTACCTCCTACCATAGTCTATGTATAATTATTAATTTGGTTAATTTTATATTAATCTATAAATGGGTAGTTTGTCAATTTTTTTCTATATTAAATAGTAAATTCCTAGAATAACTAGTAATATTCCTCCTGTTATTGTGGCATAATGACCAAATTTTTCATTTAAAATATTACCTAGTTTTAAGCCTAGATATGTAAATATAAAACTAGATATGGCAAATATTGTTGATACTTGAAGATAGTTATTATTTATAGCATTTAGACCTATTCCAGTAGTTAGACTATCGATGCTTACAGATAAGCCAAAGGTTAAATATCCTACTAGTCCTACTAATAGTGATGTTTTTTCTTCTTTAAATGATGACATAA
Source organism: uncultured Muribaculaceae bacterium (assembly GCA_964616035.1). GTDB lineage: Bacteria > Bacillota_I > Bacilli_A > RF39 > UBA660 > UBA6414. The sequence continues at coordinate 7,347 of CAZTTM010000010.1, read as the reverse complement.
TTAGATTTATGCCAATTAATACAAATATAAGAGCAACTAAAATATTAAAGTTGATAATTATATATTTTTCAATAATACTTCCAAAAAATAATCCTATTAGGGGCATGACAAAGTGATATGTTCCTACAATTAGAGATAAGATTAATTTTTGGTGTTTATCTAAGTTTATCGTGCCATATGCTAATGATAAAGAAAAGGCATCCATACTTAGACTGATTCCTACTAATATAGTTGTTAATATGGGGTTCATTTCATCACCTTAATATATTTTATTAAGGTTAATTTATTTTAATTCATAAATTTAGATAGTATTTTTGATAAGATAAAGTCATACTTTACTTCTTCATTACTATTGCCTTCTAGCATACAGAAGTTAGGAAATAACATACACCAAAAATTATCTCCTTCAGCACTACCAATTGATATTACTAATGACTCATAATAGCCTTCTTTATATGTTTCATTATATAGTTCTTTTTGTGGGAAATAATTATATCCATAATTAATAGTATATTTTTTATCATAGTTATTAGTTTTAAAGATAGTATAGATATCATTATCCATTTTATCTAGATTATTAATAATTTTTTCTCTTATTTCATCTGGAGTATCTTCTTCATTTATTAATGAATAAAAGTTTTTTTCTAAGTATGATTTTACTAATTCTTTCATGCTTTGATCTTCTACGGAATTGCTGTTTGGTATTACTCTTAATCTGATTAAGGAGTTATTTGTCTCTATATTACTAGCAAATACTTTGTTATATATGGTAAATAATACTACAATAAATAAGATTATAGTCACTATTTTTTTCATTTATCTCACCCTTGTATATATTGGAATGAATTTTTAAAATCTAAACAAAAAAATATAAGAATTTTATATATTTCTTATATTTTAGGGGTAATAAATACAAATCTATCTTTATCACTATAATCTTTTTCAATTTTAACATTTACATTATCTAAATATTTCATGGCGAGTTTTTTTACACTTTCTCCTTGAGTATATCCTATTTCAAAAGCAATAAGATATTTATCTTTGAGATTATTCTTTATATTCTTTAATATAGTATCATAATAATATAATCCGTTATCTTTAGCATATAAAGCTATTTCTGGTTCATTGTTTTTTACGATATCCATAATATCATCCTCCTTAGTTAAATAAGGGGGATTACTAATTATGATATCGTATTTTTTTGTTATGTTAGTTAACATATCACTATTTATAAAATTAATGTCTACTTTATTATTTTGTGCATTTTCTTTTGCTACTTTTAGGGCTTCTGTGGATATGTCTGAGGCATCTACCATAGCATCTATTTCTTTTTTTAATGTAATAGCAATACATCCGCTACCAGTTGCTATATCTAGGATATCAAGATGGTTCTTAAAGTTTGCTTTAATATACTTAATTGATTTATCTACTAATAATTCAGTTTCAAATCTTGGAATTAAAACATTTTTATTAACATTTATTATATTACCATAGAAATTAACATTGCCTATTATATATTGAATAGGGATATTATTTTCTAACTCTTTAATAGCAGTATCAATATCTTTATCTTTTAAGTATTTTTTTAAATACTCTATCTTTTCTTTCATAATCTTCACTTATTCCATTACTAATTATATCTCTAACATATTGTCTAACTTCATCATTATATTTGTGATTGTATAAAAAGTTATCAATGTTTTGTATTTCATAGTGTTTTCTAACTTCTTTACATATAGGACACCATAAATCTTTAATATGGCCATCGGCTCTATGCTTTCTTCTTCTTCTTGGGATTGTAAAGATATTGCCACATTCTAAACAAATTAGACTACTTAAATCAAAACTCCCACTTCGCATATTTAGATATTCCCTTCTAGTTTCTTTTTTTGATCCTCGTTAATTAATGTTTCAATTAAGTCTTCCATATCTCCGTTCATAATTCGATCTAAGTTCATTGATGTATATCCAATGCGGTGATCAGTTAATCTATTTTGGGGATAATTATAAGTTCTTATTTTTTCGCTTCTATCGCCTGTACCAATTTTAACTTTTCTTTCTGCAGCTTCTTTTTCTTCTTGTTCTCTTAATTTTAAATCATAAAGTCTTGTTTTTAGTATTTTAAAGGCAAGTTCCTTATTTTTGATTTGGCTTCTTTCTGTTTGTGAATATACAATGATTCCTGTTGGTATATGTGTAAGACGAACTGCAGAATCCGTTGTATTTACTCCTTGGCCTCCACAGCCACTACTTCTTGTAATATCAACTCTAACTTCACTTTCATCTAGTTCAAAGTCAAATTCTTCAGCTTCTGGCATTACTAGAACTGTTGCAGTAGATGTGTGAACTCTTCCTTGTGATTCAGTAGCAGGAACTCTTTGCACCCTGTGAGCTCCACTTTCATATTTTAATTTAGAATATACTCCTTCACCTTTAACCATAAATTCAATTTGTGAAAAGCCACCTGCTGTACCTTCAACTTGGTTAAGCACATCAATTTTCCATCCTTCATTAGAGGCATACTTGCTATACATATCAAATAAATCGCCGGCAAAAATATTGGCTTCATCGCCACCTGCAGCACCTCTTATCTCGACAATTACGTTTTTTTCATCATTAGGATCATGTGGAAGTAGTTTTATTTCTAATTCATGTTCAAGATTCTTTTTTACTTCTTCCAAGGAGTCTATTTCTTCTCTGGCATAGTCCATCATATCTTTATCTTTGAGCATTTCTTTGGCTGTTTCGATATCTTGTTCATTATTTTTATATTTTGTATATAATTCTACTATGTCACCTAATCTAGTTTGTTCTTTAGACAATTCAGTCATTTTCTTAATGTTAGATATTATTTCTGGACTGGTTAATTCTTGTTCTATTTCTTCATAACGTTTCTTTATCGTTTCTAGTCTTTCTATCATAGTATCTTCCTTTCGTTTTTTCTTCTTATATATTGTACCATAAATTATGATTATTTAGAAGAAAAATGTTGACTAGATAATAATTTAATTATAAAATTGTATCATAGAGGTGGAATATATGGATGATACTTTATTTGATGTAATAAATATGAATGCTTATGCTGATTCAGTATGGAATGATTCTCTTTCAAGTAGTACTAAGTTAATTGATGATAGTTTACGAACTACACCTGGTAAATATGATGAAGAAGATTCATCTATTTACTTGGTTGCTAATAAGCGAAGAAAAGAGCATTATTCGAAAACATATGAAAATTTAAAGAAAGATTTATACACTGATGAGGACTATGATTATGATAGTTTAAAGGATTCTGCATATATTCTTGATGATGCGATAGATAGTAAGCAAAATAAAATACTTATTCAAAGAAAGAAAAAAAAAGAAAGTTTTAAAAAGTTTGTGGCAAGAATGGCTGCAGCAATTGTAATATGTAGTTCTTTGTATGCTTATCATGAATATATCAATAGGCCTGCTGAAAAGCCAGTGATTATTACAGTTGATGGTGTTGATTTTGACGCTAGTTCTTGTGCGCATGAAAGACTTGACCGTTTAGAAAAGAAATATAATCTTCTATTGGGAAAGAGAACTATTAGTTATATCAAAAGGTCACGTGAAGAAAGTTATACTAGCGTTAATTATGATCATATTAACAATATTTTAAGTGATAGCGAAAAAAAGGGCGAATTAGAACTAAGAATTGCTACATTTCTAGTTGCTAAGCATATTCCATCGGATGAAGCTAATTATGTTTTAAACCGTTGCCTTAAATACTTAAATTATACTTTTATCAGTAAGCAGATTGGGATGGAAACTATTGGTAAGGAATATAGAGATATCTACGATTATTTAGAGAATGAAGAGCAAAATATTTACAGTGCTGTTCTTGAGGATACCATTAACAGAATCAACGAAGGATCAATTATAATAGATAGTGATGGAAACTTCTATGAAGTTGATTTTGGTACTGAGGAACTTAGTTCAACAAAAGATGAGTCATCTTCACAAGGAAGGAGTAAATAATGGATAAAGATATTGAAGTAGTTAGTATAGATAACTTTGATTATGTCATTTTAATGGAGATTAATATGGATAATCAGAATTATGTTGTATTGTCAAGAGAGGATGATCCAAACATTATTCTTGTGAAGAAATTAACTTATGAAAATGGTAATGAATATTTGGAAGACATTTCTTCAGATGTTGAGATGAGGGTTAAAGAGAGGTTTGTTAATGATTTTACTTCTTTGAAGTAAATTATAGTCTATATATCTAGTTAATTGATATATAGTTTTTTTATTGTTTTTAGGTTTTAGATATGCTATTATCTAATTGAGAGGTGGATCATATGACTAGAATAATTTTACATGTTGATGTTAATAATGCTTTTTTATCATGGTCTGCTGTTGATATGTTAAAGAATGGATATAAAGAAGATATTAGATGTAAATATGCTATTGTTGGTGGTGATGAGTCACAACGTCGTGGTATTGTTCTTGCTAAGAGTTTTCCATGTAAGAAAAAAGGTGTTATTACAGGAGAATCTATTTATAGTGCTAGAAGAAAATGCCCTTATTTAGAGGTATATAAACCAAGTTTTGAAGTATATAGAAAGTACTCTAATCTTATGTATAATTATCTTTGTACGTATTCAAATATTATAGAACGATACTCTATTGATGAATGTTTTTTAGATTATACTAATAGTCAAAAATTATTTGGAGATTCTGTAAAAGTGGCCTACAAAATTAAGAAAGATATTAAGCGAATGTTTGGATTTACTGTTAATGTAGGTGTTGGAAACAACAAATTGTTAGCAAAGATGGCTTCAGATTTTTCAAAACCTGATAAAGTTCATACACTGTTTTCATATGAAATTGAAAAGAAAATGTGGCCATTAGATGTTGCAGATTTATTTATGATTGGTAAAAGTAGTGCTAAAAAATTAAAAGAGTTAAATATTAATACTATCTATGATTTAGCACATACTGATATTAATTATTTAACAAAGTATTTTAAAAGTATGGGTAAGATGATGTGGGAATATGCTAATGGTATTGATGAATCAGTTGTTGAACACAAAAAAAGAGATGCTAAAAGCATATCTAGTTCGACAGTATTGCCATATAATTATACTAACAAAAATGATATTTATAAAGTCTTTAAATTACTATCCATGGATGTTGGTAAAAAATTAAGAGACAAGAAGTTATATGCATATAAGGTTGGAATATGGATTAAATACTCTGATTTTATTAAAGTTAGTAAACAAAATAAGCTTAAAAATTGTATCAATACTGATGAAGACATTTATAAAGTAGCAATAATGTTATTTGACTTACTATGGAATAATGAAAAAGTTAGAGCTTTATGTGTTGATATTTCAGATTTTACATCACATAGTGAAGTGCAATTAGATATTTTTAATGCTAGTAATCAGGCAATTTTAAATAATGATGATAAAAAATTGCAAGAAGTTGTAGATAGTATTAGAAGTAAATATGGTAATAAGGCTATTGGATATGCAGATAGTATAAAAAGTAATCGTGAATGATTACTTTTTTAGATAAAGATACTATTAGCTGTCGTAAATTTTTCTAGTTCCATATTGATTATTTGGGCTATTTGATCCATGTTTTTATCATAATCTGTTGAAATACGACGTGATTTAACATCAAATGGGTTGAATATTATACAAAATTCATTATTTATCTTTTCAAACTTATTGCTATGTCCCCTATTATAATTTATTATTAATACAAAGCTTAATGTTGCAACACTTGTTAACTTGTTGTCTTTAACGGCTTGATAGAATTGTTCATAGTTTTCACATTTCATACTGCTATAATTTTTATATACTATTTCATATATTAACTTTGCGCAATCTTTTTTGTATTTATATAATCCACCGTTATTTTGTGCCCTTATCTCTTCATCGTTAAATACTTTTTCCATACGGTCATAAAGTTTTTGTAATTTATCTGCTAAAAATAGTAGACTATCAGTGTCTATTACTTTGTTTGAATAATCTTTTTCTTCTCGAACTTGTGCTTTACTCATATTGTGTTTCTCCTAAAAATAACTTTTTTATGTATTTTAATCTTAACATATTGTTAACTAAAATACAATAGTTATTTACAGTTCATCATCCCTCAATGGGTCTATTGCTTCCTCAGCTTCAACAAATTCTTCAGGTGTCATATTTTCTAATTTACATATTTCTCTTTCTCTTTTAGTAAGCCCAAAATAATCTGCTTCTTTTTCAAATCTCTTTTCAGATTCACTTAATTCTTTCTTCTTTGTCTTTTCTTTTTTATTAATTGGTTTCACTTTCTTTGGTTCTTCTTCTATATAATTAGGTTCTTCGTAGTAAAAGTCATGCAATCCTTGATTTTTTTCTGGTACATATATTCTATTTACTTTAGGTTCTAATTTTTTCAGGTTTGATGCAGCTTCTTCCATAAATGGTAATTCAAATATTGATACTTCTTCGCTATCTCTTAATTTATCAGCAAGAATTTCATAGTCATAAAAACTACCAGTTTCATCTAAGAATTCATAATCATATCCTTTTTCAATAAAGATTAATTTTTCACCTAAGATATCTATCATATTTATTACTTCGTTTTTTAAACTATTATATTTATTTTTTATTTCTTTATCAGAATAGTTGTTAATACAACATTTAGAATTATTTATAGTAAACTTATATGTCGTATCTTTATGATTATATATTGCATATATATCACTTCCACAATATTCAAATAGTGATTTTAATAAGTCAGAATAGTCTTCAGTGGTATCTTCAGATAGAGATATTTCTATATAATTATCACTATATTCAGTATATATATTACCTAAGTTTGAATCTTCTAATCCTATTATCTTACAGTTTAATTCATTTTCTTCAACTAATTCTGAATAATAGTTAGATATATATATATCTAAGTTATAATTCGTATTTTCTTTTTTACTAGTTATTTCTTTAGGTATATATTTATCATAATCTTCTTTTATTTTTGGTAAGCTATACTTTAAAAAGCTGTTAACTTCACTTAGGTATGGAAGTTCTGTTATATCAATTGCTTTTTTACTTTTTAACTTTTTTATTACTTCTTTTAGATCATCCCACTCTAAGGTATGGTTATTATAGGGTACTTTATTATAATTACTTTTCATTTTAAGTGTATATCTTGTAATTAATTTTGTCGTCTTTAGGATACTATCTTTTATCTTGGTATATTCATTTTTTGTTTCTTGTTCATTATAACCTTCTAATAATATTTGATTGTCTTTAAATATATATTTATATTCAGGTTAAAGACATGAAAAAAATTTAAAAATTGAATTTATATCTTTATTTATACA
>CAZTTM010000009.1:0-19306 GCA_964616035.1 uncultured Muribaculaceae bacterium | reverse complement strand
TATTTCTGCTGAAACTAAAGTTAATTATCAAATATATAATAATTTATTAAATGATTTTAAGAGTCAATATGGCGTAACTATGGATGGGTTATTGAATGTATCCTTAGTTGTTGAAAATACTGTTGATACTGATTTAGTTGATAGAAAAGTGGAGAAAGATAGTAATATTGAATTAAATATTCCTCTTACTTCTTTAACTATTGAAGTTCCTATTGAAACTAATGATTTAAATAATAGTGGTGTATTAATAAGTGATACTATTCAGCAGAATGTTATGCATTATACTATAATGAAATATATTGGGTATGTTTGTGTAGGTATTTCTATAATTCTATTTATGCTTTTGATATATATTATTATTTTAATTACTAAGTATGGTAATAAATATAATAAGACTTTAAAGAGAATTTTAAAAACATATGATAATATTATTGTAAATGCCAGTACAATACCAGATTTAGATTCGCTTAATGTTGTTTCAGTTGTTTCTTTTGATGAGTTAATTGATGCTCATAGTGAAGTTAGGAAGCCAATTAATTATGTTTCTTTAAAAAATCATGCAATATTTATATTGATAAATGATGGAATGGCTTGGAGATATGATTTGATTAAAGAGTCTTCAAAGGATAGGAAGTATTAATGATGAAACTTTTTTCCAAGTATAATGTTATTGGTGTTTTGGTTTTACTTTTAATTTCTTTCATGAGTGTTGGCTTTGCATTATATCAACAAGATTTGGGTTTAAATGGTAATGTAGTATTAAAGAAACAGGGGAAATTAGAAATTGTTAGTGCTACTATTGTTGAAAGCGAGTGTACTAATTTAGCTGATTATAATAATCCTACGATTGATGGACTTAATTTATCTTTTAAATTAACTGGTAGTAGTCAGAAGTTTGAGGCGACTTATTTAATTGAAATTAAGAATGGTTCATTATCTGATTATGCTTTTACAGAGTTTCCATTTAATGCTAGTTTAGATACTTCCGGAAATGTTAATATATCTACGATTATTACTGATTCTGCAACTGGGGAAGTTGTTAATCCTGGGGAATTATTAGAAACAGGGGAAAGTAAAATATATAAGGTTAAGTTTATTATTGAAACAGAGTCTTCTAATACGGAAGTTAATATAGATGGTAGTGCTGATTTTTCTAATAATAATACTGGTAGTGTTATTGCTAGTATTACTCCTACTAGTGGTAATTTACAAGGAACTGGTACTATTGCATGTTTTACTGTTTCTGTTGCTAATACTTATACATATAAGAGAAATTTTAATTTAGTATCAAGTAATGAGAATATTTTATTAGTTGATAGTACTGGTAATAGCCTTGATTCAAAGCAAGTTGGTGCTAATAGTACTGAAGAGTATGAAGTATGTACTAAAGTTTCTGAAGATAGTTCTTTTTTATCTGCTGAAACATCAACAATTATTACTTTAAAGAGTGCTGGGATAACTGATGTTAATGTTGGTGAGCTTACTTTGGCAGTTGATATTGATACAATTGCTGCGGATAATGAAATACCTACTGTTGGTAATGTTGTTATAAGTATTCCTGAAGAAAATACTGTTGAGGGTAGTGCGACTATTACATGGGATAGGATTGATAGTGGTGGTTCTTCTATTACTAATTATTATATTATTTTATATAATAATGATACTAGTACTAGTACAACTTATGAGACAGGTTCTTCTTTAACAAGTTATTCTTTAACTAATATGAGTGAAGGTAATTATTATGCTAAAGTATATGGTGTGGATGAAGCTGGTAATATAGGTAGTAGTTATTGTGATAGTGCTACAACAGAGAATGGATATTGTTCTATTTCTAATACTACTAATTTAAAATGGAAATATACAATTACATTTAGTTTATCAAAATTAAAACATGATGATTCTACATCAACTACTGATACAGCAACTATATATCAAAGTTATTCAACAATCTTAGCTGTTAATTCATCATCTAATTGGGATATGTTGCCAAGTTCGGTATCTATTACAATGAGAGGTTCTACTTTAACTAGTGGTACTGATTATACATATGATTCTTCTAGTGGAACAATCACAATTAATAAAATTACGGGAGATGTGACTATTACTGCTAGTGCTACGAGTGTATGTTTAGTGAAAGGTACTAAAATAAGTCTTTCTAATGGTAAAACTAAGAATATAGAGAATATTTCGTATAATGATTTGCTTCTTGTATGGAATTACGAGACAGGCACTTATACCTATGAGTATCCTATTTGGATTGAAAATGGTAAAACTACTACATTTTATCAAAAAATAACTTTTTCAGATGGTACTATATTAAATACTGTTGGTAATCATGGAGTATTTAGTAAAGATTTAAATGCTTTTGTATCTGTTATAGATAATGATAATTTTCAGATAGGTACTAAAGTTGCTAAATTAGATGAGAATAATATGATTAAATATGTTGAAGTTGTAAATATAGAAGTTGTGTATGAAGAAGTAGAATATTATCATGTTGTATCTACTAGATATTATAATATATTTGCTAATAATGTTTTAACTACTGATGGTACGGTAATACTTTCTAATTTATATGAATTTGGGGCTAATATAAATTGGATTAATAGAGATTATGATAAACTTAGTTTATACGATTATTCTTTATTTAGTGATATTATGCCTTATTATATGTTTAAAGGATTAAGAGTAGAAGAAGGCAAAGTTTTAGAAAATTACTTAGATTATAATACTTTTAAAAATTATTTATTATTTAATCAATTAAATGATGATATGTTATTAAAGCCTAATACAAATAGTTCTGGTAATAGAGTTTGGATGGTTACTACTAGTGATGATAATGTTATTGATTATAGTAATTATTTGTATGAGGAAGGTAGTTATTATACTTTAAAAGAGCCTTGTAATAATAGTGGCTTTAAATATTGGTATAATACATCTGATGGAAAGAATTATTATCCTTGTGATAATGTTCGAGTTGATTATGGTATGCATTTTATTGCAATTTATGAGTAAAGAGTTATGATAATAGCTCTTTTTTGGGTTATTATTTCATATAATTTATTGGTGATTTATAATGTGTAAATATAATGTTAATGTAATTTATGATACTGATGATATTGATGATATTTTTGTGAAAGTTTTTTTGAGAGAGTTTTCTAATAGAATATCATCTTTTTATAAGTTAGATGATTTATGTTAGATAGTTATAGTGCTGGTCTTTATATTAGACTTTCTCGTGAAGATGATACTAAACAAGAGGTAAGTGAAAGTATTATTAATCAGAAGAGTTTTTTATTACAATATGTTCAGGATAATAATTTAGATATATATGATATTTATATTGATGATGGATATTCTGGTACTAATTTTGATAGACCTAGTTTTAAGAGAATGATTAATGATATAGAATTAGGTAGAATTAATATGGTTATTACTAAGGATATGTCTAGACTGGGTAGAGATTATATCGGCACTGGTAATTTGATTGAAAAATATTTTCCTGAGCATAATGTTAGATATGTTGCGGTTAATGATAATATTGATACATATATTAGTAGTTCTAGTAATGATATTGCACCTTTTAAAGCTATAATAAATGATATGTATGCTAGAGATATTTCTAAAAAAATTAAATCTAGTTTGAAAGCTAAAATGAAAGATGGTAAATGGGTTGGCTGTCGAGTCCCTTTTGGTTATAGAAAAGATATTAATGATAAGAACCATTTAGTTGTGAATGAGATACAAGCTGAAGTTGTTAGAAGGATTTTTTCTTTATGTTTAAGAGGACTATCTTTTTTTAAAATAGCTAAACAACTTACTAGTGAAGGTATTAAAACACCAGCTCAATATTATGACTTTGAATGGAGAGGAGGCTATGATTTAAAATATGGTAAGTGGCACTCTAAGACTATAAAAGATATTTTGACTAATAGAGTATATGTTGGGGATATGGTACAAAATAGAAGAAGTAAAGTAAATTATAAAGTAAAAAATGTTATTAGGAATAATCCTGAAGATTATATAATTGTAAAAAATACTCATGAAGCAATTATAGATAACGAAGTGTTTGATGAGGTTCAGAAAAGAATACCTAAGAATAAAGGGAGAAATGATAAAAAGGAAGTTCATTTATTAGATGGCCTTTTATATTGTGGAGATTGTGGTCATAGAATTTCTATACTATCTAGAAGAAAGAAAGATAATAGATGTTATACTATTTGTAATTATTATCGTACTTATATGAATAAAATGGCTTGTACAACTCATTCAAATAATTATGATGAATTGGAGAAGGCAATTATTGATACTTTAATATGTATTTGTTTAAATTGTGTTAATAAAGATAAAGTTAGAAATAAAATACTTAATGCTTTAACAGTTGATAATAGTGTTAATATAAAAAGAAAGTTAGAAATATTATCTAAGGATATTAGTCAAATAAATAATAATTTAGATTTTATTTATATTGATAAGATAAATAGTAAGATAAATGAAAAACAGTTTGAAAGGATAAAAACAAAGTTAGAAAATGAATTAAGAAATAAGCAAAAAAGATATGATATGTTAACTAATAATATTAATAATTCTATTTATGAAGATATTGATAAATATATTAGAAAGTTTTTAACTATGAAGAATCTTAGTAGAGAATTAGTTATTAATTTGATAGATAAAATAGAAATATTTGCGGATAAATCTATAAATATTATGGTTAGATTTAATAAATAGTATTAGATATTTGTGGTCTATCATAAAATGGTAAGGACATGTTTGCCCAATTAATACTAGAATAATTAATAATCATATTTATAGACATACTTATCAACCTAGATATACATGCTGTGAAGAAAATACTTGTACTAATGTTCAATGTGGTTCATGTTGTCAATTTAAATAATTATATAAAAGGTAAATACGCATGGTATTTCCTTTTTAATTGGTTTTAAAAAATGGGGTAGAAAAATAGTTTTAGATATGATATAATAATTTTATATTAATAAAAGGTTGGTGGTATGATGAGTTTTAATAGTATTATTACTATTTTACAGAAGATTATTGATGTATCGTTAGTGTGGGTACTAATATATTTTATTTTAAAGAATTTAAAGAATAATGTTAAGTTAGTACTTATTTTTAAGGGAGTACTTATTGTTGTATTAGTTAAGGTTCTTAGTGATTATTTTAATTTAACTACAATAGGGTTATTACTTGAGTATGTTATTATGTGGGGACCTTTAGCACTTATTATTATATTTCAACCAGAGATTAGAAATATTTTAGAGCATTTAGGTAGAAAACAGATTCTTACTAGTCATAAGATATTGACAATGGATGAGAGAGAAAAAATTGTATATGAAATTATGGGTGCTGTTGAATATTTAAGGAAAGCAAGAATTGGCGGTTTAATTGTTGTTGAAAGAGATTCTAGTTTGAATGAATATATTAATAGAAGTAAGCAATTATATGCAGATATATCTGCTGAATTATTAATTTCTATCTTTTTTCCTAGGAATCCACTACATGATGGTGGAGTTATAATTCAGGGTAATAAAATTGCATCAGCTGGTACGGTATTTCCTATTAGTTTAAATAATAAAATTAATAAGAAGTTGGGAACTAGACATAGAGCTGCTTTAGGTATTAGTGAAGAAAGTGATTGTATTTCTTTAGTTGTTTCTGAAGAAACTGGTAAGATATCAATTGCTGTTGGTGGTGTTCTTAATTATAATTTGTCTATTGATGATGCTAGAATGATTTTGGTTGAGGAGTTAAAACCTAAGAGGGAATTATTGTTAGATGAACAATTTGATGATGAGGAGGCTAATAATCATGAAGACAATTAAAAAAATTATTAGATTAATTTATGCTATGTTTAGAAAGTTTTTTAAGTTTTTAGATAAGAAAATAGTTACTCCACTTACTAAGATTGTTATGAGTATTAGTGAACTTTTAGGTAAGAAAAGTGGTCGCTTTGAAAGATGGCTTGTTAAAAGAAATACTTTAATATTTTTAAGTTTGATATTAGCATTAATTGTATTTTTTGCTGTTGATAATAAAGCTGTGACTTTAGTTGATGCGTCTGCGGATGTATTATATGATCAAAAAGTAGAAGCTATATATAATAGTGAGAGTTATGTTGTTGAGGGTCTTCCTGAAACTGTGGATGTGACTTTAATTGGTAGATCTGTGGATATGTATTTAGCTAAGCAATTATCTACTGGTGTTGTTAGTGTTGATTTATCTAATCTTAAAGAAGGTACACATAAGGTTAAATTAAATTATGAAAGTGTTATTGATTCTGTTGATTATAAGTTAGATCCTTCAGTTGTTACAATTAATATATATCCTAAAGTTTCTAAATCAAAAATTGCTACAATAGATGCTATTAATAGTGATGTTTTAGATAGTAAACTTTCTGTTAATTCTATTGAATCGGAACAACAAGAGATAATTATTAAAGGTTCTGAAAAGATGATTAATCAAGTCGCAACAGTTAAAATTTTGGTTGATTTATCAAAATTAGTTGATCCTACTGTGGGTGTTATGGAACTTAAAGATGTTCCCCTTGTTGCTTATGATTCAACAGGAGGAGTTGTAGATGTAGAAATGGTTCCTAGTAAGGTATCAGTTAAAATTAGTATTGCTTCACCTAGTAAAGAAGTTCCAATTAAGGTAATTCCTGTTGGAGAAGTATTGTTTGGAAAGGCAATAAGTTCTGTTGAATCTTCTGTTAGTAAGGTGATTGTTTATGGTAAACAAGAAGTTCTTGATGAATTAGAATATATTCCTGTTGAGGTTTCGGTTAAGAATTTAAAGAGTAATAAGACAACTGATGTGAAAATTGAGAAACCTACTGGTATTACTTATATATCTCAATCTAATACTAAGATTACTGTGACATTGGGTGATGTTATTGAAAAAGAAATATCTGATGTTATGATTGAAACTGTTAACTTAGATTCTAGTTATCGTGCTGCTGCGATAGGTGCAAGCTTCATTAAGACAACTGTTGTTGTTTCGGGGACTAAGGAGGTATTAGATAGTATTACCGCTGATAATATAAGAGCATATGTTGATTTATCTGGTTATACTGAAGGTGATCATGAGGTTGAAGTTCAGGTAACTGGGGATGATGTTAAAGCAACATATATTTCTAAGACAGATAAGATAAAGATTCGTATTAGTAAGAAATAGGTTTACATAATTTTAGAAAAGTAGTATTTTTACTATTTTTCTTTTTTATTATTTATAAATGTGTTAGAATACAATTGATTAGGGAGATTTTGATATGAAAAAGTGTGTAGTTATATATAATCCAGTTAGTGGTAAAAGTATTAAAAAAAATTTTTTAGATGAATATAAAACTATATTAGTAGAGTATGGATATGAATGTAAAATTATATATACTGAGTATAGAGAACATGCTGTTAAAATTGTTAAAGACTTAGAAGATGATATTGACTTAGTTATTTCTATTGGTGGTGATGGAACATTTAATGAGGTTATGAGAGGAAATTTTTTGCGTAAGAAGAAGTTATTATTATCTCATTTACCAACAGGTACTACTAATGATTTGTGTAGGATGTTAGGATATGGTAGAAATGTTATTGATAATTTAAAGATGACATTAAGTGGTGTTGTTAAAGGGTTGGATATATGTACAATTAATGGAAAACCTTTTGTCTATGTTGCTGCTTTTGGAAAGTATACTAATATTGCATACGAAACACCTAGAGAAAGTAAGAAGAGATTTGGTTATTTAGCATATTTAACTGAAGGTGTTAAGTCGTTTTTTAATAAGACTAGACTATATGATATTACTTATGAAATTGATGGGAGTGTTTATCGTGGATTGTTTTCATTTGTTATAGTTTCAAGTGCTAATAGAATTAGTGGAATTAATAATATTTACAAAGATGTTAAATTAGATGATGATCGTTTTGAGGTAATATTTTGTAATATTACTCGTAAGAAAGATATTGGAAAGATTCTTTATTTTTTAACTAAGTATGATGTTTCTAAAGTTCCTGGGGTATTTTTTTATAGAACTAATAATTTAAAAATAAAGTTTGATGAGGTTCCTAAAAAGTCTTGGTGTGTTGATGGAGAAAAGTTAAATATTTCATCATCTAAGTATGATATAAAGATTGTTAATGATATAAAGATGTTAGTACCTGCTAAGAATGTGGGTAAATTATTTGTAAATGATGAAAAAAATAATAATTAGATTTATTAAATGGTATCAAAAAATACCTTGCTCTTGGCATGGGTACTGTAAGTTTTATCCTACGTGTTCTAATTATGCAATAGAAGCTATTGAGATGTATGGTGTTTTTAAGGGATGTTTACTTAGTATATATCGTATTATTAGGTGTAATCCTTTTTCTAAAGGTGGTTATGATCCAGTAAAAAAAGTATATAGAGAAAAATAGTCTATATACTTATTTTATTAATACTTTTCCAGTCATTTCTTTAGGTATTTCTAAATTTAATAGAGATATTATAGTAGGTGCTATATCTGCTAGAATACCACTATTTAGTTTTAATTCTTTTTTAGTTATTATAAATGGTACAGGGTTCGTTGTATGGCTTGTTATTGGTGTTTTGTTTTTATCCCACATAACATCACAATTTCCATGATCGGCTGTAATGATTAATATTCCATTCATACTATTAACTTTATTATATAGTTTTTCTAAGCAGGTGTCTAAGTATTCTACGGCTTTAACTGCTGCTTCGTAATTACCTGTATGTCCAACCATATCACCATTTGCATAGTTTAGAATAACAATATCATATATGTCTTTGTCTAATTCTTTTAGTAGTTTTTCAGTTATTTCTTTAGCACTCATTTCTGGTTTTAAGTCATATGTTGCAACTTTGGGAGATGGGATTAATATTTTATTCATACTTGAATAATTCTTTTCATATCCTCCATCAAAGAAGTATGTGACATGGGCATATTTTTCTGTTTCTGCAATTCTTAATTGATTTAAGTTATGTTTATATGCAAATTCTCCTAAAGTATTTGTTAAGTTCTGATGCTCAAACATATGATGGGCTTTAACGGCTGTTGTTATTGGCATCATAGATAGTGTATAAATATTATCTAATTTTTTAGTTTTCATTGGACATTCTTTAGGATTTGTAAGTGCTGTAAACATTTCTCTTAATCGATCTGGTCTAAAATTGAATGTTAAAATTGCATCATTATTGTTGATAGATGTTGTATTAATAACTGTTGGTATAACAAATTCATCTGTTATATTGTTATTATAGGAATTATCTAATAGGTCTTTTGGTGTTGAACATGTAGGTCCTATTCCATATACAATGGCATCGTAGGCTTTTTTTAATCTGTCATAATTATTATCTCTATCCATTGCATAATATCTGCCACTGATTGTGGCAATTTTTCCTATTGTTGTTTCTTTTATTTTTTCCTCTAGAATATTTATATATGTAATAGCACTTTTAGGATTAACATCTCGACCATCTAGAAATATATGATAATATACTTTTGTGATTTTTTTTTCTTTTAGGATATCTATTATTTTTAATAAATGATTTATGTGGGAATGTACACCACCATCGGATAGTAGTCCCATTATGTGTAAGCTTGAATTATTATTTTTAATATGAGATATTAAATTAAGCAATTTTTGGTTTGTTTTTATTTCATCTTCATCAACTGCTTTGTTGATAACTTCAAGTGGTTGGTAGACGATACGTCCCGCTCCAATATTAGTGTGTCCGACTTCACTATTTCCCATTTGTCCTTTGGGTAGTCCAACAGCTGTTCCTGATGCTTCTAATATAGTATGTGGATAGTTATTCCATAGATAGTCAAATGTTGGTTTATTGGCATTTTTAAAAGCATTTCCATCGGATGATTCTCTTATTCCACATCCATCTAATATACATAGTACAATTGGTTTTTTCATTGTTATCATAACTCCTTTATAATATTATTATAGCATAAAAAAATAATTCTTACTAAGAAGAATTATAATTATTCAATAAATGGCGCGCCCATAGGGAGTCGAACCCCAAACCTTTTGGTCCGTAGCCAAACGCTCTATCCAATTGAGCTATGAGCGCATTATTTCTTTGTTCGATAGTATTATAATACACTTATATTTTTTTTTCAAGTATTTTATGTAATTTTTAGGGTTGAAATTGTATAGCATGTGTGTTATAATTTGGTTATCTTGACAAAAGAGTGGCTTTAAGTTCCACTCTTTATTGTTGATTGGAGGAATATTAGTGGAAGATAAAATTAAAATATTATTAAATGATGCTGTTAGTAAACTTGGGGTTATTATTGATAGTGTTGAGTATGTTAAAGAGGGAGGTAATAACTATTTGCGTATTGTTATTGATAGAGATGAAGTTATTGATGTTGATAAGTGTGTTGAAGTCACAAAAGTTATTAGTCCATTATTAGATGATGCTGATTTAATAAGTGATAGTTATATCTTAGATGTTTGTACTAAGGAGAAGGGAGAAATATAATGAATACTAAGCAAACAAGAGAAATGATGAAAGCATTAGATTTTATTGTTCAAGAGAAAGGTATTTCTAAAGAGTGTGTTATTGAAGCTTTAGAAAGTGCTATTGCTAATGCTTATAAAAAAGAAGAGGGTGTTGCTAATGTTAAGGCTAAATTTAGTACTACTACAGGTGAGCTTAGATTGTTTACTTTTAAAACAGTAGTTGAAGAGGTAAATAATGAAGAATTGGAGATATCATTAGATGATGCTAAGAAGATTGATGATGAGGTTGAGTTGGGTGGTACTATTGATACAGAGGTTAGATTAATTCCTGAATCATTTGGTAGAGTAGCTGCTGGTACTGCTAAACAAATTGTTGTACAAAAATTAAAAGAAGCTGAGAAGAACTTAATAACAGAAGAATTTCAAGATAAAGATGGTGAGTTATTAGTTGGTACTTTATCAAGAGAAGATAGTCGTAATTATTATGTTGATTTAGGTAAGACTCATGGCGTTCTTCCTAAAGATGAGATAATACCTGGGGAACAATTAGTAATGGGGTCTAGTATTAAGTGTTATGTATCTAAAGTGGAGATTTCTACTAAAGGAGTATTTATTCTACTTTCTAGAACTCATTATGGGTATTTAAAGAGATTATTAGAACTTGAGATTCCTGAATTATCAGATGGTAGTGTTATACTTTATTCTGTTGCTAGAGAAGCTGGTAGTAGAAGTAAAGTAGCTGTTTATAGTGATAATGATAAGATAGATCCAATTGGTGCTATTGTTGGAGAAAAAGGTAATAGAATTAATAGGGTTTTATCACAACTTAATGGTGAGAAAATTGATGTAGTTAAATATGATAAAGATCCAATTGTTTTCATTCAAAATGCTTTAAGTCCTGCTAAAAACTTAAAAGTTGTTATTACTGATGAGAAGAAGAAAGAAGCATTAGTTGTAGTTAATGATGAAAATTCTTCTTTGGCTATTGGTAAAAGAGGTCAAAATGTTAAACTTGCTTCTCGTTTAACTAGGTATAAATTAACTATAAAAAAGGAAAATGAATTAAATGAAGAATAGAAAAGTTCCAATGAGAAGTTGTGTTGTTTCTCATGAAAAACTACCTAAGAATGAATTAATTAGAGTTGTTAATAGTACAGATAAGGGTGTAATTGTTGATTTATCTGGTCATATTAATGGTAGAGGAGCATATATTAAAAGAGATATTAATGTTTTAGAACAAGCTATTAAAAGTAAAGTCTTGGAAAAACATTTAGATTCTAAGATTGATGATTCAGTATATGAGGAGTTAAGAGTTATAATAAATTCTAAATAAAATAGGAGGTGGTACATATGATGAGTGTATCAGAATATGCTATAGATGTTGATAAAAGTGTGGAAGAAATATTAAGCATTTGTAGGAGACTTAATATTGCTGTTAATGGTGAAGATGATATTTTAGATGATGATAGTATTATTCTTTTAGATAATGAACTTGCTAATGATACTATGGAAGATGATTCTACTATGGAAGATGATTCTACTATGGAAGAAATAGATGATGATAGTGAGTTAGTGGATTTTGAAGATAGTTATGAAAAGGAACTTGAAGAAGTAAAAGTTAGTTCTAGAAAGCCATCATTTAAGAAAACTGATAAGAAGAATGATTTTCAAAAGCAAAGAAAAGAAATGTATAAGCATAAAGAGAAGTTAATTTCTAATCTTGATAGTAATGATAATGAAGTATTATATACTGATGGTATGGTACTTTCTGATTTAGCTAATTCTTTAGGAGTTAGTGCTGCTGAGGTTATTAAGAGGCTTATGTCTTTAGGTAAAATGTTAACAATAAATGCTAGTATTGATTTTGAAACTGCTGAGATATTAGCAATGGAGTTTAATAAAGTACTTAAGAAAGATAGTACAAGAGATGAGGCTAATTTTGAAGAATTAGAAATAGAGGATACAAGTGAAGATTTAATTGAAAGGCCACCAGTTGTGACAATAATGGGTCATGTTGATCATGGTAAGACTACTTTACTTGATACAATAAGAAAGACTAATGTAGTATCTAGTGAAGCAGGGGGTATTACGCAATGTATTGGTGCTTATCAAATAACATATAATGGTAAAAAAATTACTTTTATTGATACTCCTGGACATGCTGCTTTTACGGAAATGAGAGCAAGAGGCGCTAGTATTACGGATATAGTTATTATTATTGTTGCTGCTGATGATGGTGTTATGCCTCAAACAAAAGAAGCTATTGATCATGCTAAGGCTGCTAATGTTCCTATCATTGTAGCGGTTAATAAGATAGATAAACCTGATGCAAATCCTGATAGAGTATTAACAGAGATGGCACAAAATGGAATAACTCCTGAAGCATGGGGTGGAGATGTTATGTTTGTTAATATTTCTGCTAAAACAGGTCAAGGTATTGATGATTTACTTGAAAGAATCTTGTTAATTAGTGAGATACAGGGATTTAAGGCTAATCCTAAGAGATATGCTAGTGGTGCAGTAATTGAGGCTTCTAGTGATAAAAAGAATGGAGTTATATGTAATTTATTAATTCAGAATGGTACATTAAGATTAGGTGATGCTATTGTTGTAGGTACTTATGCAGGAAAGGTTAGAACTTTAAAATCAGATAATGGTGAGAATTTAACACAAGCAGGTCCTTCTACTCCAGTTTCTATTACTGGTATTAGTGAGTGTCCTTCTGCTGGTGATAAGTTTATGGCTTTTGAAACTGAGAAAAAAGCAAAATCTATTGCGGAACAACGTTTATTAAACTTTAAAAATAAGAATACTGGTGCTAAAAATAATATTAGTTTAGATGAATTGTTTGATAGAATTAACGAGGGTGCAAAAGAGATTAAGGTTGTTTTAAAGACTGATGTTAAAGGTAGTGAAGAAGCAGTTAAGAATTCATTACTTAAACTTGATGTTGAGGGTATTAAAATTAATGTTATTAGAAGTGGTATTGGTAGTATTACTGAAAGTGATATAGTTCTTGCTTATGCATCTGATGCTATTATTATAGGTTTTAATATTAGACCTAATAATAAGATTTTAGAGTATGCTAAAGAGAGAAATGTTGAAATAAGATTATATAATATTATATATAAAGTAGTTGAAGAAATGGAAGCTGCTATGAGGGGTAAGCTTGATCCTGAATTTGAGGAACAAGTTATTGGTGAAGCTGAAGTTAGAAAATTATTTAAGTTTTCTAAAGTTGGTACTATTGCAGGATGCTATGTTCAAAGCGGTTCTATTAAAAGAGATGCTAAGGCTCGTGTTATTCGTGATGGTATTATAGTTTATGATGGTAATATTAATTCAATTGCTAGAGAAAAAGATCAAGTTAAGGAAGTTAAACAAGGAGTAGAATGCGGTATTACTATAGAAAACTTTAATGATATTAAAGAAAATGATATTATAGAAGCATATGAAGTAGTTGAAATTAAGAGATAGATATTTTAAAAAGTATATTGCAAATAATATACTTTTTTTTAGTTATAATGTATAATACTATGTGAGAGGATGATTTAGATGAGTGTTAAGTTAGAAAGACTTGGTAATGCTTTTGTAGAAGAAATTAGTAAAATTATAAATAGGGAAATAGATGATGATAATTTAAAGTTTATTAGTATTACTTATTGTAAAATAACTAGTGATTTATCATATGCTAAGGTTTATTTTTCAACATTAAATAATGATAAAGATGAGGTATTGAAGGCGTTGAATAGACATAATAAGTTTATTCGCGGTAGACTTAGTAATTGTGTTGATATGAGAAAGATGCCTGAATTAATATTTGTTTATGATGAATCTATTGATTATGGTAAGAAGATAGAGAATATTATTGAGAGGATTCATGAGAATGAATAGTATTATTGAGAGAATACTTGTCTGTGATAATATTATGGTATTTACACATATATCTCCAGATGGTGATGCAATAGGGAGTTCTTTAGCTTTAGCGGGTGCTATTAGATCTTTAGGTAAAAATGTTTTTGTTAATATACCAGAATTTCCTACTTTTTTTAATTATTTAAAATTGTCAGAATTAGTAGATGATGGAGTACAAAAGCATTGTGATTTAGTAGTAGTTGTTGATACATCTTCTATTGATAGAATTGGGTTTGGTGATTATGTGTTTGATAAAGATAAGACTATTGTTATAGATCATCATGCTACTAATAGTTCGTATGGTAGTGTTAATTATGTTGATAGTAATTCTTCATCTTGTTGTGAGATTATTTATGAATTAATTAGTAAGATGAATATTGATATAACACAAGATATTGGAGAATCTTTGCTTACAGGTATTCTTACAGATACTAATGGTTATTTAAATAGTAATGTTAATAGTAGAACTTTTGATATTAGTTCTAAGTTAGTTTCTTTAGGCGTTGATATTCATAAGTTGTATTATAGATTATTGGTTAGTATTAGTAGAATTAGTTTTGAACTTCGTAAGAGAGTATATAATAGATTAGAATTTTTTAATGATAATAGAATTGCTTTTAGTTATTTAACTAATCAAGATATTATTGAAACGGCTGCTAACACGAGTGATTACGAGGGTATGGTTGAGATAGGCAGAAGTATTGAAGGTGTACAGGTATCTGTTTTTGTTAGAGAGACAGAACTTGGCTATAAAGTATCTATTAGGTCAATACTTGGCGTATCTTCTGCTGATATTGCTACTGTTTTTGGTGGTGGTGGACATATATGTGCTAGTGGATGTTTAATTAATGATAGTTTGGATAATGTAAAAGAAATGCTAGTAAAAACAGTTGGGGAGTTTTTGATTTAATGAATGGGATTATTGTTGTAGATAAACCTAGTGGATATACTAGTCGTGATGTTGTTAATATTATAGAAAAAAAGTTTAATACTAGGAAAGTAGGACATACTGGTACTCTAGATCCTTTGGCAACAGGTGTTTTAGTAATATGTATGGGTAAAGCACTAAAGATATGTGAACTTATTACTGATTATAAGAAAGAATATATTGCTGATGTTATTATAGGATACGAAACAGATATGTTAGATATTACTGGAATTAAAATTAAAGAAAATATTGTAAATATTACTAAAGAACAAGTAATTAATGTTTTAAATTCTTTTTTAGGAGAAAGTAAGCAGAAGGTGCCAATGTATTCTGCAATAAAAGTAGATGGTAAGAAGTTGTATGAATATGCTAGAAGTGGTCAAGAAGTAAAAGTACCGGTTAGAGATATTAATGTATATGAATTAGAATTATTATCTGATGTTGTTAAGGTTGATAAATATTATGAGTTTAAAATTAGATGTGTTGTTAGTAAAGGAACTTATGTTAGGGCTTTAATTAGAGATATTGGGTATATGCTTGGTAGTTATGGCACTATGAAAGGTTTAAGAAGAACTATGCAGGGAAGATTCAATATTAATATGGCTAATACGTTAGAAGATATTTTAAATGATAAATATAAGATATATAGTATTAATGAAAGTTTAAATATTAAAAAAGTTATAGTTAATGATGATATGGCTTTTAATATTAAAAATGGGGTATGGATAGATAAATATATAGATGATGATAAAGTTTTGTTTACACTAAAGGATGGAACAGAACTTGCTATATATGAAAGGACTTTTAAAGATAATAGAATTATTATGAAGCCATGGAAAGTTTTTTGATAATTCTTTTTTTTCTATTAGGAATGATGTATAATAATTTATATATTTAATTAGAAAGGAAGTATTTATATGAAATTAACAAAAGATGTAGTTAAAGAAATATCTTTTATTAAAAATGAAGATGATTATATGAGAGAATTTAGATTAAATAGTTTAAATAAGTTTCTTGAACTTCCTTTACCTAATTTTGGCCCAAAGATAGATGTTGATTTTGATAGTATTAATTATTATAAAAAAAGAGAGGATAATCTTACAAATAATTGGAATAATGTTAGTTGTGAGGTTAGAAAGTTATTTAATAATTTAGGAGTAATTGAGGCTGAGAAGAAGTATTTAGATGGTTCAGGGGCACAGTATGATAGTGAAGTTATATATCATAATATGATAAAAGAATTAGAAGATAAGCATGTAATATTTCTTGACACTGATAGTGCGTATAGAGAATATCCAGAATTATTTAAAAAATATTTTAATAAGTTAGTTAAGTATGATGAGAATAAGTTTACGGCATTAAATGGTGCAGTATGGAGTGGTGGTACTTTTATTTATATACCTCCTAATACTAAGTTAGATAGGCCATTACAAAGTTATTTTAGAATTAATAGTAAGAATATGGGGCAGTTTGAGAGAACTTTAATAATAGTTGATGATAATAGTGAATTACATTATATAGAGGGTTGTACAGCTCCTACTTATACAGAGGATGCTCTTCATGCTGCAGTAGTGGAAATATTTGTTGGTAAGAATTCTAAATGTCGTTATACTACTATTCAGAATTGGTCTAATGATGTATATAATTTAGTTACGAAAAGAGCAATAGTTTCTGATAATGGTTTAATGGAATGGATAGATGGTAATGTAGGAAGTAAATGTAATATGAAGTATCCATGTTGTATATTAAATGGTAAAGGTGCTAGAGGAAGTTGTATTACTGTTGCAACGGCTAGTGGTAATCAAATCCAAGATACTGGTGCTAAGATGATCCATTTGGCTCCTGATACAAAGAGTAATATTATTTCTAAGTCAATAGCATCTAATGGTGGAAATGCAACATATCGTGGAACTGTTAAAATTACTAAGAATGCTATTAATTCAGTAAGTAATGTTAAATGTGATACTATACTTTTAGATAAATTATCAAAGAGCGATACAGTTCCTACTAATATAGTTTTAAATGGTAGTTCTAGTTTGGAACATGAAGCAACTGTTTCAAAAATAGAAGAAGATAAATTATTTTATTTGATGTCAAGAGGTATTAATGAGGAAAAAGCAAAAGAGTTAATTATTTTAGGATTTATAGATGCTTTTCGGGAAGAACTTCCAATGGAATATGCTGTGGAGTTAAATAGATTATTATCTTCGGTTATTGGTGGTGAATAATGAAATATTTTTTGTCTATTATAGTTTTATTTATGTGTATATTTGCTGGCTTTATTATTTATGATACTAAGATAAATAATGATATTAATGATATAGATGATATTATTGTAGAAGAAGATAGTGTTATACTTGATAAATATTATGTATATGGTGTTCATTTAAATATTGAAGGTAATTTTAATATATATGATGATACTATGGAGTTAGTTTTATATAACGGAGAAAAGTTTTATAAAGTTGGTTATATATATGATGATAATGTTATTAAGTTTTCTAATAATGTAAATGATGGTTTTTATTTAGATGGGTTGGAAAAGGGTAAATATTATTTATTTTTAAGATCTAGTTATACAAATGAAGATGGTACTGGAAGTTATAAATATTATAGTATTTGTAATGATACAGATTATGATGATATTATTTATTATACAATGAGTGATATTAATAATAAAATTGAAATTAATTTTGATAATAAGTATAAGACTATGTCTTTTAATGTTAAGAAGAATAGTGATGATAATATATATGATGTAGTTGTTGATGCAGGACATGGTGGTAAGGATGAAGGTGCATATGGTAATGGTTATGATGAGATAGATTTTACCATTAAATATGCTGAACTATTAATGAATAAGCTTAAAAAACTAGGATATAAAGTTAGATTAACTTGGAATAGTGATGAAGTTAGCGATGATGAAATAATTAGTCAATATGGTACTGGTGGTAGAGCAGTTATTCCTAATGAGGTTAAGGCTAAGTATTTAATATCTATTCATATTAATAGTGGTCAGAAAAATGTAAGTGGTCTTGAAGTATATACGGCAAGTGATATTAATTATGCATTTGCTAGAGATATTGCTACTAATATTGTTAATTATACTGGTATTAAGGTATCACGTAGTAGTTTAAATAAGTTTTATGATGGTGTTTATACTCGTAATTTTACTAATTCAGAGGTAAATGAGTCTTTGGAAGAATATGAAGAAGAAGGGTTAATAGCTTATGATATTAGTGTTAATTCAAGTTATTATTATATGATTAGAGAGCCAGGGGGAATAATTACTGGAGCATATGTTGATGATAGAAATGATAAAACAAATTATAATCTTTATTATAATAGTAATATAGGTTGTGAAAGTTATTTGCTTGAATTAGGTTATATAACTAATGCTAGTGATGTTGATATTTTATTGAATAAAAAGAATGAATATATTAATGCAATTGTAGATGCTTTTGAAAAGAATATGGAAAGAAATGAGTTAGAAAAGAGTGAAATTGTAGAGGTTTCTTCTTAGATATGCTTATATCTTTCTTTTTAATTTGGTAAATAAACAACTCGCGATATTACTTAATTTGGTGAAATGCTGTGAGTTTAATAAATATGCTTTTTATTTTGATGATTTTAGTTTATTTAATATTGGAATATATCATATTGTAAAAAACTATTTAATGAGAAATTAGGTAAAAAGAAGGCTTTTAGGAGATAATTATAAAAAAGTTTTGTATATTGAAACTTTTTTATTTTTTTGGTTAATTATTTAAAAGTTTATTATATTTTTGGTTAACAATTCTTTTAAATAGTAAAATTTGAGTAAATTATTTGTCTAATATTAGTTTTTGTTATTTGCTTTTACTTTATTCAGATGCTAATATGGCGCTTAGAAAGGAGGAAGAAAAATGTTAAACCATGTTATTTTAGTTGGTAGACTTACAAATACACCAGAAGTTAAAGTTCT
>CAZTTM010000008.1:0-19513 GCA_964616035.1 uncultured Muribaculaceae bacterium | reverse complement strand
ATAAATATAAAAAGACAGAATATAAAGCAGTAGAATATCCTCCTACAAGTGAGATTTTAGCTGAATTACGCAGACTGGAAAAAGAAGTAAGTACATCACTAGATGAATTAGAGGATATGCTTAAAAACGTTTAAGTGAGGAAAGAAAAATTTCTTTTTATAGATAAAATTTCAAATATTAAATAATTTTGATTAATTTATGAAGATGATGGTAAGCAATAAAATTAATTTTAATTTAATAAACCTTTTGGTTACATCAAAAATGAACGTACCAGAAAAAATGTATGCTTTAAACGATGCATCTCTTGAGTATTTAAAAAAACTTTTGGAAATTTATAACAACGATAAATATGAAAATAATATTAACAAATATATAGACATGCTAGATGTTGTTGAACAACAAAGTGTAACCAAAATTTGTAGAGATATTAGAATGTGCATTACAAATCTTAGCAGAACTCCTTATATAAAAGAATATGATAATTCAGAGAATGAATTATCGAAAGATATGCAATACATTCTAATGATTATTCAATATAACATAAAAAATGATGATGATTTGTTATGAACAGAAGTGAACAAAATATCCAATGTTCTCTTATTCCAAGAGAGTCAAGTGTTAGAAATATATAGTATACAAATGAAAGCGTTAAACTAATTGTTATTGCAAATTTGTTGAATGGTAAAGTGAGTATTTTAGTGAAATGGAGGTATCGGCATGAATAGGGTAACTTTGGGTGATATCTGTGAAAAAGCTAGTTCTAATATTGTACAGAAAGATTTGGATGGAAATGAAGGAGAATATCCTATTTATGGAGCAAGTGGATACATAAAAAATGTGAATTTTTATCATCAAACAGAACCATATATTGCCATTGTAAAAGATGGAGCTGGAATTGGTCGCACTATGTTGCTACCTGCTAAATCATCTGTGATTGGAACAATGCAGTATATTCTACCAAAAGAGGATAAAGATATAGATATAGATTATTTGTATTATGCTATAGTTCATATGAATTTGGGAAAATATTTTAGCGGTGCAACAATTCCACATATATATTTTAAGGATTATCAAAAAGAGTCATTAAATTTGCCAGATAGGTATGAACAACAGCATATAGCAAGTATTTTCAAGAAAATTGATGTACTTATTTCTAATACGCAAGAACAAACAAAGCATTTTGATGAACTTATTAAAGCCCGATTTGTCGAGATGTTTGGGAATCCGTTTAATTGCCCTAAATGGGGAACAGAACAACTGTCAGTACTTGCAAAGTCTATTTCCGATGGAAGTAATGTTGATAAACAATACTACAAAAAATATGACTCTGTTTTGTTTTTACGAATACAAAATGTGTGGTTTAACGAATTAAGACTTGAAGATTCAGTATATATATCTGATGCTGTAAATAAAAGTTATTTTGATACTTCCCTACACAAAGGAGACTTGCTGATTACAAAAATTGGTAGATACTACACTAATGATAGTAGTTTAGGACGAGTGTCTGTGTATTTAGGGGATGATGACAAGGCAAATTATAGTAATAATATAATGCGTGTTCGCCTATGTGACCGAGTAGATAGTGAATTTGTAAATGCTCTTATGAATCTTGATGATTATAACAAGTATATAAGAAAAGTTAGCGTTGGTGGAACCGATAAACGAGCATTAAGTAAAAAAGTCATTGGAGAATTGCCAATAATTGTTCCCCCAAAGCAACTACAGGAACAATATGTTGAATTATTGCATCAAGTCGATAAA
Source organism: uncultured Muribaculaceae bacterium (assembly GCA_964616035.1). GTDB lineage: Bacteria > Bacillota_I > Bacilli_A > RF39 > UBA660 > UBA6414. The sequence continues at coordinate 17,752 of CAZTTM010000008.1, read as the reverse complement.
TCAAAATTAGTCTTAGAAAAAAGGTTGCAAGATTTAGAGATTTTAAAAAAATCTCTTATGCAACAATATTTTGGGTGATGATAATGGCAAGATTACCTATAGATACTCCACAAAGAAAAATTGGATCAAAAGCAGTAGCGATTTTACATTATAAAATTGATGCTGATCATTGGGAATTTAGGCAAGAAACAGGGAATGATGTTGGACGCGATTGTACGTTAGAATTATCAGAAAATAATGAATGGCCAAATCATAAAATTGAAGGACAAATTAAAGGAACAGAAAAAATTGAACCATTAAAAAAGTGTACATTAATTAGTTTTCCAATGGAAGTTAAAACTATAAACTATGCTCTCAGTTCTCATTGTCCCTTTGCATTGTTTTATGTTGATGTTACGCTAGAAAAGATTTTTTATCTAGCGATTCAAGACTATTTCATAGATAATCCAGATTTATTTGCAAAACTTGAAACACAGGATACGATAAATATACATATTCCTATGAATAACTTGTTAAACGATGGTGATGATAATCTTGTTGATTTAGCAAAATGTGTATATATTGGAGGGCCAGGAAAAAGTTTAAAAAAATATAAACCATGATAATTCGTCACTCGATATTTGCATGAAAATTAAATACATATCGTACATTAAACAAATATTTTTGAAATTGTAAATGTAGATCCTAATTTTCTACAACATCTAATATGATACAAAAAGTTATATTTTTTATATAATTGATATGTACAAATAAATATAGGAAATAATATGAATTTTGATTATTTAGCTAAGATTAATGACTTCCAGAAATTATATTCTTACTGCAAGAGTGCGGAGGATTTTGTTTATACTAATCCTATTCTTTCTGCTACTTCATCTAGACAGGGAATGGAATATGTTGTTAAGTTTTTATATTCTCAATTATTAGGAAATTATGCTTATGCTTCATCAGTATTTGAAATGATTACTGATGTTAGATTTGTGAATTATATTAATAACACAGATATGATTAATGCAATGCATGATATCCGTAGAATTGGTAATTGTGCAGTTCATGGAGATGATATAGGCAAAGATGAATCATTGTTTGCTTTAGAGGCATTACATTATATTGTTGGTGAATTTGCTTTTGGTTGTGGTTATATTGATAAAATTGAAGACTTTAAAGTACCTGGTGAAGAAAGTAAGCAAGAAAAAGTTGCAGATAATACAAAAGTTGAAGAAAAAGTAATAGATAAAAAAGAAGTTGTTGTTGAAGAAGAAGTATTAGCGAAATATTATTCAAAATTAAAAGATACACGCTTTGATTTTTCTTTGCATCGTGATGAAAATAAAAACAAAGAGATGTTTATGAAGGCTACATTGCGTGAAGCAGGATGGCCAATTACTTTAAGAAATAATACATCTTTACCATCAAGTGCTTGTATCAATATGATGATAGATTCTTCAGACGAGGCTGATTATACTTTAAATGGTAGAGATAATAGACCTTTAGCTATTATAGAGATTATAAAGCCAGGACAGACTCCATTTGATGCTAGAACTAATGTTATAAGAAAGGCAAAGAAATTAGAAAATAAATATGGTTATGCTCCTACGGCTTATTATACTAATGGTTATCAAACATATTGTATTGATACATTAGGCTATCCACCACGTAGAGTATTTCAATTTCATACTTTAGAAGAATTAGAAATGTATAAAAATAGATCTTCTATAAGAAAAGATATTTCTAATCCAGAAATAGATGATGCTATTACAAATCGTAAATATCAAAAAGAAGCTATTTTAGCAGTTTGTGATGCTTTTAATCATAAAAGAAGAAGAGCCTTAATTGTAATGGCTACTGGTACTGGTAAGACAAGAGTCTCAATATCTTTAGTTGATATATTAATGAAAGCCAATTGGGCTAAGAATGTTTTATTCTTAGCTGATAGAACATCTTTAGTTAGACAGGCTCATAAAAACTTTAATAAATTATTACCTAGTGTAACTACTTCAATTTATACAGGTGGTTCTACAAATCGTGATAAGAATGCTAGAATAATTTTCTCAACATATCAAACCATGATTGGTTTAATTAATGATGATACAAAGGAATTTGGTATTGGTAGATTTGATTTAATTATTATTGATGAGGCACACCGTTCAATATTTAAGAAATATGGTGCCTTATTTAATTACTTTGATTCATTAATGATTGGTTTAACGGCAACTCCTAGAAATGAAGAAAATAAATCTACTTATCAAGTATTTAATTTGCCTAATGGTAAGCCTGACTATGCATATGAATTAGAAACTGCTATTGCTGAGAAATATTTAGTTGGATTTGCGGTACTAGATAAAACAACTGATAAACTAAAAAGAGGAATTCGATACGATGATTTATCTCCAGAAGATAAAGAAAAGTACGAAGATGCATATAACGAGGAAGAAGGAGTAACTGTTAATCCTAAGAATCTAAAAAACGTTACATTTAATTTAGATAAAAAGACTATAAACATTGGAACAATTAAAGTAATGTTAAATGATTTAATGAACAATGGTTTAAAAGTTGATGGTGGAGATAAATTAGGAAAAACAATTATATTCGCTAAATCTCATGTTGAAGCAGAAGTAATAGTAGAAACATTCCAAAAAGTTTATTCTACATATGGCCTTGATTTCTGTAAATTGGTAGATTCTAAAGTAGAAGATTCTTATGAAATTATTGATCAATTTACTGAAAGAGATAAAATGCCACAGATTGCTGTATCAGTTGATATGTTAGATACAGGTATAGATGTACCAGATATTTTAAATTTAGTTTTCTTTAAAACTGTTCGTTCTAAGACTAAATTCTTACAAATGATAGGTAGGGGAACTCGTCTTTCAAAAGATATCTTTGGCGCCGGAGAAGATAAGAAGGGTTTCCAAATATTTGATTATTATGATAATTGTCGTTTCTTCTCATTACATAATACTTGGACAACAGTTTCTCAATATATTAAGAAAAAAACATTTTATAGTTATATGAAAGAGTTTAGTAATATAACAAGCGAAATATATAATGAAAGACTAGAATTATTAGAGAAATTACAAAACCATTTAAATAACTCTGCTTTTGATATTAAATACGAAGAAGAGATTAGAAATGATTTTGTGGATACAACCCAATCTTTAAGCAATGACAATGTTTCAGTTGAATATAATATGTCTTATGTTTCAAAATATCGTACCAAAGAAATGTGGTTGGGTTTATCTAATAGCACTACTAAAGAAATAAAAGATAAGATTATTCCATTATTTCCACCAATTAATGATGCATCAAAAATTAAACTCTTTGATTACTATATGTTTGCTTTTGAGAATTCGCTTTTTATTAATGAAGATGTAATCGATCCTAAACAAAAAAAGAAAAATAAGATAAGCATTAATCGTGGTATGACTATTTCTCAAACGCAAATTACACCTCGCGCTAAAGAATTATTAAAACAAAGACATATTCCAGCAATTTTAAAAAAGGAAGCTACTCTTTCTAAATTAAGAGATCCAGCATATTTAACTCAGATTTTTACTTTGGAAAATGCTGAAAAAATTAGACATGATATTCGTGATTTAATGAATTATTTGCCAGATAAAGAGACTAAATATACCATTATCGATATTGACGATAAATTGAATGATAGTGGCACAATACCAACTGAATTTGCTAAGTCATATGAAGAAAAATTAAAAGAATATTTGCAAGATCAAAATGTAATAATTGCTAAGATTATGAATCTTGATGAATTAAGTGAATCAGAGAAAAATGAATTATCAACTGTTTTAACTAGTACATTAGGTTCTAAAGAAGATTTCCAAAAGCTTGCTAAGGGAGTTCCAATGTTGCCATTTGTTAGATCATTAGTTGGTATAACAGATCAAGCTATAAGCACAAAATTTGGTCACTTCTTAAATAATAATGTATTAAATAATGAACAATTAACTATAGCTAATCAAATTATTGATTATGCCAGAGCTAATGGTGATATCACGATGATGGACTTACAAAAGGTTAGCCCATTCTCTGATATTGATTTTTCGGAAGTATTTAATTTTAATATTAATTATGTAAAAGACCTAATTAATGGTTTACATAAACCGGTGATATAAGATGGATATTTTAAAGATTTTAAATGAAGATTCTAAAGATTTAATGATAGAAGATTTAGACTATTTTATAGTTGAACTTGATACTGGCGATTATGATGCTGATTATGTTTCACAGTGCAAGAAATTAATAAAGCAGATAAGATATAACAAAACTAGAGGTAATATTGCTAGTATTAGTAGAAATATTAATGAATTAAATTTATTAAATACTAAAAAAGATGAAAATATATTGCCTAATGACATTTTCTTATTTAGTGCTGATATTAGTAATAAAGAACTAGACAACAATCAAATCATTAATAAGGTTAATTATGATTTGAATACTATTAGGTCTAGTGAAAATTCAAGACAATTATTTAAAAAATATGTTAAGTCTAATGATTTAATATTCAAAGATGATTTTATTGGCAATAATTTTAGTATTTTTAGCTCTTGGGAAAAAGATATTATTTTAACATATGTTGATTTACCTGAAAGTTTTTTAGAAAAACATCTTGATGATTTAAATATTGAAATATTATCTAGACATCAAAGACTTAGTGAAAGTTTTATACAAAAACACTTTGCTTCATTAGATATTAAAAAATGTATACAGAATAAGAAAAATGAATGGTTAGATAAAGATAAAAGAAGTAAACAATTTGATTTATTTCTTAGATTAAAGGGGTATAAATTATGATTAATGTTAATGATGCGAAAAGATTAATTAAAAGAGTTATATTAGCTAATATTGTTTCTGATAAAGAAAATTTAGCTTTAACACCTTTAATCTCAGGTAAACATGGTATTGGTAAATCTGCCATTATAAAATCAATTGCTAAAGAATTAGATGGTGTATGTATCACTATTGAAGGTGGTACTTTAAAAGAAGGCGAAATTACTGGTTTACCTTATCAATATAAAGATGATAAAGGTAATATTAAATTTAAATTTTTACCTTATTATGCAGTAGAAAGAATTAAAAATGAAGAAGAAAGAATATATAAAGAAATAGGGGAGCATAATGATGATTATTCCATATTAAATGGTGATGATAATCGTTATTCTTTAAATAATATTTCGAAAGTTGAAAAAATTAAATTATTAAAAAATAAAACTATTAAACCAGTAATTTTATTTATTGATGAAATAAATAGGACTGAAAATACCGTTTATAAAGAATTAATGAATATCTTATTAACTCGTAGTGTTAACGGTTATGTTTTCCCATGGTGGGTATTCTTTGTTGGTGCAATGAACCCTAGCACTCAAAATAGTGTTTATGCTACTAATGAAATGGACCCAGCCCAATTGGACCGTTTTATTAAATTAAAGGTTACAGATGATACTAAGGAATGGCTAAGATTTGCTAGAAACAGCAATATTGATGAGGATATTGTTAACTTTATTAAAGATAATCCTAAATGTTTATCAGTTACTTCTAAAGATTTAGAAGATGAAGAAACACCTACACCTTCTCCTAGAGGGTGGGATATGGTTGATACTTTGCTTAAGAGTGAACCATATTTAAGAGATTTCTTTAATGATGAAGAAAACAGTATGAAGGTAGTTGAAAAAGATATTAAAGAACTTATTTCCGCAAAACTTGGAGCAACCGTAGCTACCATGTTTCTTGCTTCTCGCGTTTCTAGTATGAATGCTATACCTGCTGAAGAAATATTAAATGATGATGAACAATTATCTTCAACTTTATATAGATTAAATAAATTATCTACTATAAAAAAGGTACAAACATCTGATTTAATGATTCAATATTTAAAAGATAATATTGAATTTATAATGCTTGATAAAAAGAAATTTGAAAAGAATAAAAAACAATTAAAATTATTTGCATCAAGCCTAGATTCATCTACTAGATTATTGTTCGCTCAAAAGATGGCTGCAACTAATACTGACGATGGAAATAGTTTAATTGAACTTTTATTTGAGGTATTTGAAAGTGAATTAATTAGTGTATTAGATTTAAGTGAAAAAACTAAAGATGCTATAGAAAAAATTAAATAAAGATGCAAGATATTTCAGATTTATTAAAACAATTAAAATCACAAATTAAACAAGTTGAAAATGGTAATTTTGATCAACTTGTTTTAAAAGATATTGAAAAGAATTATTTAGATTTGATGGAATTAATCAAATTATTTCTAATATCTGAAAGAGATAGTTATTATGGTTATTTTATGCTTAATATGGTCTATCAATGTACATTCAATGAAAAGATAATTGCAGGAATTGTATTAAATTCTTTTCCACCAACATTCTTAGCCAATCCATTAATATTATGTAAATATAAATTAAAAGAAATAATCTATATTGTATGTCATGAAATAGAACATATTATTTTAAATCATCCATCAGAAATGATAAAAAGTAATCCTGAAAAAAATGATGATATTTTTGAAAAGTTCAATTATGCAGCTGATGCTAGTGTAAACGATAGAATTAATTATGATATAAAAAATGAAAAGATAAAATACATGAATCAACCTGATGGTTTAATTAATTCTGATGTATTTGCTGATATATTTAAAATTAAAAATATTTACCATTTGCAAGATTATTTATATTATTTCAATCTAATAAAGGATTCAAAAACAGAAAAACAAAATAATGGCAATTCAAATTCTGATCAATCATCAGAACCTTCTGATGATCAGGGGGTTGTAACTGCTAATAGTAATAAGAAACTAAGAGACCATGATTGGGGTTTAAGTGATCAAGAAGAAGCGGAAGCTACTGTAAAAGAATTTGTTAATTCAACTGTTGAAACAATGAGTGAAGAAACAAGAGGTTTAATATCTTCGGACTTTTTCACAAGAGTTGAATTATTAAATAAACCTCCAGTTATATCTTGGCAAAATCTATTAAAAAGATATATTGGAACAATTAGTGCTAATAAGAGAAAAACAAGAACTAGATTAAATAGAAGACAACCTGAACGTTTTGATTTATCAGGTAGAGTTGATGAAAAAATATTAAAAATTGTTGTCGCAATTGATACATCAGGTTCAGTAACTGATGAAGATATTTCAAGGATATTAAATGAAATACTTAACATTGTTTCTAAAAGAAAGCATGAGATAACTATTATTGAATGTGATAGTGATATACAAAGAATTTATAAAGTTAGAAAAGCATCTGATATACAGGAAAGAGTATATGGAAGGGGAGGAACATCTTTTATTCCTGTTATAGAATATATAAATAGCAACAAGTATTATCGTGATGCATTATTAATATATTTCACAGATGGATATGGTGATTATAAAATACCAAAGCCTAAGACATATCGTAATTTGTGGATAGTATTGGAAGATGAAAAAAATCTTTCAGTAAAAGAACCTTATGGTTTAGTAGTAAAACTATGAACACTGATATAAACAACATAAAAACAAAGCTTATTGAAAATGTAATTATTGAATGGTTTAGAAATAATAAAAACTATATTTTTGATATTGCTTATTGTTCAAATAATAAATGTGTTCGAGTTACAACAACAAAATTAAATTCAATCTTTGGTATTACTAAAAAAGATGGTGGAATATTTAAAAATAAATATCACATGATGTATGAATTTTACTTTACTCCTAGTAGCCTTGATATTTCTTGTAGTTTATCAGAGGAAAGAATAAGTAAAACCAAAATGGAAATATTCAACAATATCGTAGATGGATTTAAATGTAAGAAAACTGATGATAAATATAAATTATTATATTTACAATATACTGGAAACGATTCCGATTTAGCATGGGTTATAGATGCTTTAAATGATTTTGATACTAATCATTTAAAAAAATTTGAAAGAAAATTAACAACTCTAAAGAATAAAAAGAAAGAAACTACATATTGGGAAGGTGGCATATATCCAACAACATTAAATAAATATGAACGTAATAAAGAAGCAAGAATAGCTTGTTTAAATTATTATGGATATAAATGTCAAATATGTAATTTTGATGCAACTAAAGTATATGGCGATGACTTTAAAGGATTAATAGAAGTACATCATATATTACCATTAAGTAAAATTAAGAAGGGGTATGTTGTTGATCCAATAAAAGATTTAATACCAGTATGTCCAAATTGTCATGCTGCATTACATCATAAAAAGATTGGAATATATACACCTAATGAATTAAAAGAATTATTAAACAAAGAAAGGAGACCGAATTAAATTCGGATTTGTAGGGATATGAAGTATACAACAATTGGAGAATCGTGTTCAGTAGTATCTGGTGGAACTCCTTCAAGATCGAAAAATGAATATTGGAAAAACGGCAATATTCCATGGCTAAAAATAGGTAATCTAAAATCAAAATATGTAAAAGAGTATGATGAACAAATTACTGAATTGGGTTTAAAGAATTCTTCAGCAAAAATGCTAAGTAAAGGAACTATACTTTATACGATATTTGCAACACTTGGTGAAGTTGGAATTCTTGATATCGAAGCATGCACAAATCAAGCTATTGCTGGCATTTCAATTATTGATTCAAGAATAACAACAGATTATTTATATTATTATTTAAAATCTAAAAAAGAATATGTAAATAATATAGGTAGAGGTGTTGCTCAAAATAACATAAACCTATCAACATTAAAAAAGTTTGAAATACCATTAATTAGTATTGAAAAACAACATGATTTAGTTAATATTCTGGATAAAATTGAGAATTTAATTGATGAGAAAAAGAAAATAATTGATGACTATGATTTGCTTATTAAAGCCCGATTTATCGAGATGTTTGGAAATTTAGCAATTAATGAGAAATGTTGGAAAATACAAGACCTTGAATCAGTTGCGACAATTGTAACATATGGTTTAACTGTGAGGCCTGAATATATAGATAAAGGAATAGATTTGGTTTCTGCAAGAGAACTTCATAAAGGCTATGTTGCATACGACGAGGCGCCCAAGATATCTGAGGAAGATTTTAATAAACTTTCAGAAAAAGGAAAGCCTAAGAAATATGATATTTTATTTTCGAAAACTGGAAGTATAGGGCTTTGCGCATTAGTTGAAGATGATAGAAAATTTGCAATTACCCAGAATGCTGCACGAATTGGGCTTAAATTAGATTTAATAAATCCAACTTGGCTATTATATTATCTCAGAATGGATTTTATTCAGAATTGGTGTAAAAGTCACGCAAAAGGGAATGCTGTTAAGGATTTTCAATTGAAAGATATGAAAATGATTCCGTTATTTGATTGTCCGTTAGAACTGCAAAATCAATTTGCAAGTTTAGTAGAACAAATCGATAAATCAAAATTAGTCTTAGAAAAAAGGTTGCAAGATTTAGAGATTTTAAAAAAATCTCTTATGCAACAATATTTTGGGTGATGATAATGGCAAGATTACCTATAGATACTCCACAAAGAAAAATTGGATCAAAAGCAGTAGCGATTTTACATTATAAAATTGATGCTGATCATTGGGAATTTAGGCAAGAAACAGGGAATGATGTTGGACGCGATTGTACGTTAGAATTATCAGAAAATAATGAATGGCCAAATCATAAAATTGAAGGACAAATTAAAGGAACAGAAAAAATTGAACCATTAAAAAAGTGTACATTAATTAGTTTTCCAATGGAAGTTAAAACTATAAACTATGCTCTCAGTTCTCATTGTCCCTTTGCATTGTTTTATGTTGATGTTACGCTAGAAAAGATTTTTTATCTAGCGATTCAAGACTATTTCATAGATAATCCAGATTTATTTGCAAAACTTGAAACACAGGATACGATAAATATACATATTCCTATGAATAACTTGTTAAACGATGGTGATGATAATCTTGTTGATTTAGCAAAATGTGTATATATTGGAGGGCCAGGAAAAAGTTTAAAAAAATATAAACCATGATAATTCGTCACTCGATATTTGCATGAAAATTAAATACATATCGTACATTAAACAAATATTTTTGAAATTGTAAATGTAGATCCTAATTTTCTACAACATCTAATATGATACAAAAAGTTATATTTTTTATATAATTGATATGTACAAATAAATATAGGAAATAATATGAATTTTGATTATTTAGCTAAGATTAATGACTTCCAGAAATTATATTCTTACTGCAAGAGTGCGGAGGATTTTGTTTATACTAATCCTATTCTTTCTGCTACTTCATCTAGACAGGGAATGGAATATGTTGTTAAGTTTTTATATTCTCAATTATTAGGAAATTATGCTTATGCTTCATCAGTATTTGAAATGATTACTGATGTTAGATTTGTGAATTATATTAATAACACAGATATGATTAATGCAATGCATGATATCCGTAGAATTGGTAATTGTGCAGTTCATGGAGATGATATAGGCAAAGATGAATCATTGTTTGCTTTAGAGGCATTACATTATATTGTTGGTGAATTTGCTTTTGGTTGTGGTTATATTGATAAAATTGAAGACTTTAAAGTACCTGGTGAAGAAAGTAAGCAAGAAAAAGTTGCAGATAATACAAAAGTTGAAGAAAAAGTAATAGATAAAAAAGAAGTTGTTGTTGAAGAAGAAGTATTAGCGAAATATTATTCAAAATTAAAAGATACACGCTTTGATTTTTCTTTGCATCGTGATGAAAATAAAAACAAAGAGATGTTTATGAAGGCTACATTGCGTGAAGCAGGATGGCCAATTACTTTAAGAAATAATACATCTTTACCATCAAGTGCTTGTATCAATATGATGATAGATTCTTCAGACGAGGCTGATTATACTTTAAATGGTAGAGATAATAGACCTTTAGCTATTATAGAGATTATAAAGCCAGGACAGACTCCATTTGATGCTAGAACTAATGTTATAAGAAAGGCAAAGAAATTAGAAAATAAATATGGTTATGCTCCTACGGCTTATTATACTAATGGTTATCAAACATATTGTATTGATACATTAGGCTATCCACCACGTAGAGTATTTCAATTTCATACTTTAGAAGAATTAGAAATGTATAAAAATAGATCTTCTATAAGAAAAGATATTTCTAATCCAGAAATAGATGATGCTATTACAAATCGTAAATATCAAAAAGAAGCTATTTTAGCAGTTTGTGATGCTTTTAATCATAAAAGAAGAAGAGCCTTAATTGTAATGGCTACTGGTACTGGTAAGACAAGAGTCTCAATATCTTTAGTTGATATATTAATGAAAGCCAATTGGGCTAAGAATGTTTTATTCTTAGCTGATAGAACATCTTTAGTTAGACAGGCTCATAAAAACTTTAATAAATTATTACCTAGTGTAACTACTTCAATTTATACAGGTGGTTCTACAAATCGTGATAAGAATGCTAGAATAATTTTCTCAACATATCAAACCATGATTGGTTTAATTAATGATGATACAAAGGAATTTGGTATTGGTAGATTTGATTTAATTATTATTGATGAGGCACACCGTTCAATATTTAAGAAATATGGTGCCTTATTTAATTACTTTGATTCATTAATGATTGGTTTAACGGCAACTCCTAGAAATGAAGAAAATAAATCTACTTATCAAGTATTTAATTTGCCTAATGGTAAGCCTGACTATGCATATGAATTAGAAACTGCTATTGCTGAGAAATATTTAGTTGGATTTGCGGTACTAGATAAAACAACTGATAAACTAAAAAGAGGAATTCGATACGATGATTTATCTCCAGAAGATAAAGAAAAGTACGAAGATGCATATAACGAGGAAGAAGGAGTAACTGTTAATCCTAAGAATCTAAAAAACGTTACATTTAATTTAGATAAAAAGACTATAAACATTGGAACAATTAAAGTAATGTTAAATGATTTAATGAACAATGGTTTAAAAGTTGATGGTGGAGATAAATTAGGAAAAACAATTATATTCGCTAAATCTCATGTTGAAGCAGAAGTAATAGTAGAAACATTCCAAAAAGTTTATTCTACATATGGCCTTGATTTCTGTAAATTGGTAGATTCTAAAGTAGAAGATTCTTATGAAATTATTGATCAATTTACTGAAAGAGATAAAATGCCACAGATTGCTGTATCAGTTGATATGTTAGATACAGGTATAGATGTACCAGATATTTTAAATTTAGTTTTCTTTAAAACTGTTCGTTCTAAGACTAAATTCTTACAAATGATAGGTAGGGGAACTCGTCTTTCAAAAGATATCTTTGGCGCCGGAGAAGATAAGAAGGGTTTCCAAATATTTGATTATTATGATAATTGTCGTTTCTTCTCATTACATAATACTTGGACAACAGTTTCTCAATATATTAAGAAAAAAACATTTTATAGTTATATGAAAGAGTTTAGTAATATAACAAGCGAAATATATAATGAAAGACTAGAATTATTAGAGAAATTACAAAACCATTTAAATAACTCTGCTTTTGATATTAAATACGAAGAAGAGATTAGAAATGATTTTGTGGATACAACCCAATCTTTAAGCAATGACAATGTTTCAGTTGAATATAATATGTCTTATGTTTCAAAATATCGTACCAAAGAAATGTGGTTGGGTTTATCTAATAGCACTACTAAAGAAATAAAAGATAAGATTATTCCATTATTTCCACCAATTAATGATGCATCAAAAATTAAACTCTTTGATTACTATATGTTTGCTTTTGAGAATTCGCTTTTTATTAATGAAGATGTAATCGATCCTAAACAAAAAAAGAAAAATAAGATAAGCATTAATCGTGGTATGACTATTTCTCAAACGCAAATTACACCTCGCGCTAAAGAATTATTAAAACAAAGACATATTCCAGCAATTTTAAAAAAGGAAGCTACTCTTTCTAAATTAAGAGATCCAGCATATTTAACTCAGATTTTTACTTTGGAAAATGCTGAAAAAATTAGACATGATATTCGTGATTTAATGAATTATTTGCCAGATAAAGAGACTAAATATACCATTATCGATATTGACGATAAATTGAATGATAGTGGCACAATACCAACTGAATTTGCTAAGTCATATGAAGAAAAATTAAAAGAATATTTGCAAGATCAAAATGTAATAATTGCTAAGATTATGAATCTTGATGAATTAAGTGAATCAGAGAAAAATGAATTATCAACTGTTTTAACTAGTACATTAGGTTCTAAAGAAGATTTCCAAAAGCTTGCTAAGGGAGTTCCAATGTTGCCATTTGTTAGATCATTAGTTGGTATAACAGATCAAGCTATAAGCACAAAATTTGGTCACTTCTTAAATAATAATGTATTAAATAATGAACAATTAACTATAGCTAATCAAATTATTGATTATGCCAGAGCTAATGGTGATATCACGATGATGGACTTACAAAAGGTTAGCCCATTCTCTGATATTGATTTTTCGGAAGTATTTAATTTTAATATTAATTATGTAAAAGACCTAATTAATGGTTTACATAAACCGGTGATATAAGATGGATATTTTAAAGATTTTAAATGAAGATTCTAAAGATTTAATGATAGAAGATTTAGACTATTTTATAGTTGAACTTGATACTGGCGATTATGATGCTGATTATGTTTCACAGTGCAAGAAATTAATAAAGCAGATAAGATATAACAAAACTAGAGGTAATATTGCTAGTATTAGTAGAAATATTAATGAATTAAATTTATTAAATACTAAAAAAGATGAAAATATATTGCCTAATGACATTTTCTTATTTAGTGCTGATATTAGTAATAAAGAACTAGACAACAATCAAATCATTAATAAGGTTAATTATGATTTGAATACTATTAGGTCTAGTGAAAATTCAAGACAATTATTTAAAAAATATGTTAAGTCTAATGATTTAATATTCAAAGATGATTTTATTGGCAATAATTTTAGTATTTTTAGCTCTTGGGAAAAAGATATTATTTTAACATATGTTGATTTACCTGAAAGTTTTTTAGAAAAACATCTTGATGATTTAAATATTGAAATATTATCTAGACATCAAAGACTTAGTGAAAGTTTTATACAAAAACACTTTGCTTCATTAGATATTAAAAAATGTATACAGAATAAGAAAAATGAATGGTTAGATAAAGATAAAAGAAGTAAACAATTTGATTTATTTCTTAGATTAAAGGGGTATAAATTATGATTAATGTTAATGATGCGAAAAGATTAATTAAAAGAGTTATATTAGCTAATATTGTTTCTGATAAAGAAAATTTAGCTTTAACACCTTTAATCTCAGGTAAACATGGTATTGGTAAATCTGCCATTATAAAATCAATTGCTAAAGAATTAGATGGTGTATGTATCACTATTGAAGGTGGTACTTTAAAAGAAGGCGAAATTACTGGTTTACCTTATCAATATAAAGATGATAAAGGTAATATTAAATTTAAATTTTTACCTTATTATGCAGTAGAAAGAATTAAAAATGAAGAAGAAAGAATATATAAAGAAATAGGGGAGCATAATGATGATTATTCCATATTAAATGGTGATGATAATCGTTATTCTTTAAATAATATTTCGAAAGTTGAAAAAATTAAATTATTAAAAAATAAAACTATTAAACCAGTAATTTTATTTATTGATGAAATAAATAGGACTGAAAATACCGTTTATAAAGAATTAATGAATATCTTATTAACTCGTAGTGTTAACGGTTATGTTTTCCCATGGTGGGTATTCTTTGTTGGTGCAATGAACCCTAGCACTCAAAATAGTGTTTATGCTACTAATGAAATGGACCCAGCCCAATTGGACCGTTTTATTAAATTAAAGGTTACAGATGATACTAAGGAATGGCTAAGATTTGCTAGAAACAGCAATATTGATGAGGATATTGTTAACTTTATTAAAGATAATCCTAAATGTTTATCAGTTACTTCTAAAGATTTAGAAGATGAAGAAACACCTACACCTTCTCCTAGAGGGTGGGATATGGTTGATACTTTGCTTAAGAGTGAACCATATTTAAGAGATTTCTTTAATGATGAAGAAAACAGTATGAAGGTAGTTGAAAAAGATATTAAAGAACTTATTTCCGCAAAACTTGGAGCAACCGTAGCTACCATGTTTCTTGCTTCTCGCGTTTCTAGTATGAATGCTATACCTGCTGAAGAAATATTAAATGATGATGAACAATTATCTTCAACTTTATATAGATTAAATAAATTATCTACTATAAAAAAGGTACAAACATCTGATTTAATGATTCAATATTTAAAAGATAATATTGAATTTATAATGCTTGATAAAAAGAAATTTGAAAAGAATAAAAAACAATTAAAATTATTTGCATCAAGCCTAGATTCATCTACTAGATTATTGTTCGCTCAAAAGATGGCTGCAACTAATACTGACGATGGAAATAGTTTAATTGAACTTTTATTTGAGGTATTTGAAAGTGAATTAATTAGTGTATTAGATTTAAGTGAAAAAACTAAAGATGCTATAGAAAAAATTAAATAAAGATGCAAGATATTTCAGATTTATTAAAACAATTAAAATCACAAATTAAACAAGTTGAAAATGGTAATTTTGATCAACTTGTTTTAAAAGATATTGAAAAGAATTATTTAGATTTGATGGAATTAATCAAATTATTTCTAATATCTGAAAGAGATAGTTATTATGGTTATTTTATGCTTAATATGGTCTATCAATGTACATTCAATGAAAAGATAATTGCAGGAATTGTATTAAATTCTTTTCCACCAACATTCTTAGCCAATCCATTAATATTATGTAAATATAAATTAAAAGAAATAATCTATATTGTATGTCATGAAATAGAACATATTATTTTAAATCATCCATCAGAAATGATAAAAAGTAATCCTGAAAAAAATGATGATATTTTTGAAAAGTTCAATTATGCAGCTGATGCTAGTGTAAACGATAGAATTAATTATGATATAAAAAATGAAAAGATAAAATACATGAATCAACCTGATGGTTTAATTAATTCTGATGTATTTGCTGATATATTTAAAATTAAAAATATTTACCATTTGCAAGATTATTTATATTATTTCAATCTAATAAAGGATTCAAAAACAGAAAAACAAAATAATGGCAATTCAAATTCTGATCAATCATCAGAACCTTCTGATGATCAGGGGGTTGTAACTGCTAATAGTAATAAGAAACTAAGAGACCATGATTGGGGTTTAAGTGATCAAGAAGAAGCGGAAGCTACTGTAAAAGAATTTGTTAATTCAACTGTTGAAACAATGAGTGAAGAAACAAGAGGTTTAATATCTTCGGACTTTTTCACAAGAGTTGAATTATTAAATAAACCTCCAGTTATATCTTGGCAAAATCTATTAAAAAGATATATTGGAACAATTAGTGCTAATAAGAGAAAAACAAGAACTAGATTAAATAGAAGACAACCTGAACGTTTTGATTTATCAGGTAGAGTTGATGAAAAAATATTAAAAATTGTTGTCGCAATTGATACATCAGGTTCAGTAACTGATGAAGATATTTCAAGGATATTAAATGAAATACTTAACATTGTTTCTAAAAGAAAGCATGAGATAACTATTATTGAATGTGATAGTGATATACAAAGAATTTATAAAGTTAGAAAAGCATCTGATATACAGGAAAGAGTATATGGAAGGGGAGGAACATCTTTTATTCCTGTTATAGAATATATAAATAGCAACAAGTATTATCGTGATGCATTATTAATATATTTCACAGATGGATATGGTGATTATAAAATACCAAAGCCTAAGACATATCGTAATTTGTGGATAGTATTGGAAGATGAAAAAAATCTTTCAGTAAAAGAACCTTATGGTTTAGTAGTAAAACTATGAACACTGATATAAACAACATAAAAACAAAGCTTATTGAAAATGTAATTATTGAATGGTTTAGAAATAATAAAAACTATATTTTTGATATTGCTTATTGTTCAAATAATAAATGTGTTCGAGTTACAACAACAAAATTAAATTCAATCTTTGGTATTACTAAAAAAGATGGTGGAATATTTAAAAATAAATATCACATGATGTATGAATTTTACTTTACTCCTAGTAGCCTTGATATTTCTTGTAGTTTATCAGAGGAAAGAATAAGTAAAACCAAAATGGAAATATTCAACAATATCGTAGATGGATTTAAATGTAAGAAAACTGATGATAAATATAAATTATTATATTTACAATATACTGGAAACGATTCCGATTTAGCATGGGTTATAGATGCTTTAAATGATTTTGATACTAATCATTTAAAAAAATTTGAAAGAAAATTAACAACTCTAAAGAATAAAAAGAAAGAAACTACATATTGGGAAGGTGGCATATATCCAACAACATTAAATAAATATGAACGTAATAAAGAAGCAAGAATAGCTTGTTTAAATTATTATGGATATAAATGTCAAATATGTAATTTTGATGCAACTAAAGTATATGGCGATGACTTTAAAGGATTAATAGAAGTACATCATATATTACCATTAAGTAAAATTAAGAAGGGGTATGTTGTTGATCCAATAAAAGATTTAATACCAGTATGTCCAAATTGTCATGCTGCATTACATCATAAAAAGATTGGAATATATACACCTAATGAATTAAAAGAATTATTAAACAAAGAAAGGAGACCGAATTAAATTCGGATTTAGCGATATAAATGAAATTTACAGATTGTGTTTATATAACTGG
>CAZTTM010000007.1:1417-19534 GCA_964616035.1 uncultured Muribaculaceae bacterium | reverse complement strand
CTAGTGTTGAGAACGCAAAGAGTAAAATTAATGAAGTCTTAAATGAAAACTAGGCATGGAAAATAAAATATGATATACTTAAATATATAATATAGAAGGAGTAAGTATGGAAGAGATTAATTTAAAAGAATTATTGGATTATTTTGTTGAAAAGATTAAATATATAATTATTGCTACATTAGTATGTTGTTTAATAGGTGGTATATATACTAAGTTCTTAACTATTCCAATGTATAAGTCATCAACTACTGTTATTCTAGGTAGTAATGAAGAGGGAACAGGTATTACTCAAAGTGATATATCTATTAATAATAATCTTGTCTCTACTTATGCTGAAATAATTAAGAGTAGAAGAGTATTAGAACAAGTTCAAAAAGAATTAAATGATAGTTATACATATGATGAATTAGTTAAAGAGATAAGTGTATCATCAATAAGTAATACACAAATTATAAAAATAACTGTTGAAGATAATAATGCCTCAAATGCTAAAATTATTGCTAATTTAGTGGCTAAAGTATTTACAGTAGAAATACCAGATTTATATCATTTAGATAATGTAAGTATTTTAGATGAAGCAATTGAAGAAGAAGATCCATATAATATTAATGTTCTTAAATCAAGTATTATTGGAGGAGTATTGGGGTTAGTATTATCATCTGGAATATTCTTTGTAATATATTATTTTGATAGAACTGCTAAAAGTGTTGAACAAGTAGAAGAAGTATTACAGATGCCTATCTTAGGCTCAGTTGAAGAAACTAAGAATCTTAAAGAAGAACTAATTGTAGCAACTAATCCTAAAGAAATAATTAGTGAACAAATAAGAACAATACGTACTAATTTGCAATTTACATCTGCTGATGAAAAGATTAAAACAATTCTAATGACAAGTTCTATACCAAGTGAAGGTAAGAGTTTTATAAGTAGTAATCTTGCTACAGCATTTGCTCAAAATAATAAAAAAGTATTAATAGTAGATTGTGATATGCGAAAAGGTAGAGTAAGTAAAATATTTAAAATATCTAATCGTATTGGTTTATCTAACTTATTAGCATATAAAGAGGATGATGAAGAGAATCTAGAAGATTATGTCTTTAAAACAAAAATAGAAAACTTATATGTTATTCCACGTGGTAAAGTACCACCTAATCCATCAGAATTATTAAACTCGCAAAAAACTGCTAAATTAGTTTCATTACTATCAGAAATATTTGACTATGTTATTTTTGATGGACCTCCTATAAATGGTTTATCTGATTCATTAATTATGTCAGACTATGTTGATAGAACAATAGTAGTAGCATCTCTTAATTCAACACCAGTCGATTTATTAGAGTCTACTAGAAAGATGTTAACTAATGTTAATGCTAAAGTAGCAGGAGTTATAGTAAATAAAGTACCAAGAAGAAAAGGTTCTGGTAAGAGTTATTACTATTATGAAAATATTGAAGAAGAAAAATAATAACTAAGAAAGGGTGTTATATATGATAGATTTTCATTCACATATTTTATATGGAATAGATGATGGTAGTAGTGATATAGAAGAATCTATAGAAATTATTAAAAAAATGCGTACATTAGGTTTTGATAAAATTATTTTAACACCTCATTATATTGAAGATAGTAGATATTCTGCTAATAATAAAACAAAATATGATTTAAAAAATAGTCTAGATAATCAAAATCTAGGTATTGAACTATATGTTGCTAATGAAATATATATAAATGAAGATATTGATAAATTAGTTTACAAGCAAGAAATTAGTACAATTAATAATACTAGTTATATTTTAGTTGAATTGCCATTTGAGGAAGAATTACCAGAGTTAGATGACATCTTAGAGGACTTATTACAAGAGAATTTTAAAGTAATAATAGCACATCCGGAAAGATATATATATTTTAGAAATAATAAAAATAGAGTAGTAGAGTTATCTAATCATGGAATATATTTTCAATGCAATTATGAAAGTATTATTGGTAAATATGGTATAGATGCTCAAAACATGATAAAGTATATGCTTCATGCTAACTTAGTTAGTTTTTTAGGTAGTGATATTCATCGTAAAAATAGTGTCTTTTTTAATAATTTTAGTACTATAAAAAAAGAAATAATAAAAATTATAGGAGAAGATAAGTTTTATAAAATAACTAATGATAATCCAAGTAAAGTATTAAAAAATAGTATCTTACCTATACCTGAATATAATAGTCCAACTAAAAGTAGTTTTTTAAAGGGAATAATAAATAAACTTGGACATGGAAGTGAACTATGAATCAACAAAAAGTAGGAGAGTTTATAAAAAGACTTAGAAAAGAGAATCATTTAACACAGGCTGAATTTGCTGATAAGTATGGAATAACATATCAAGCTGTAAGTAATTGGGAACATGGTAAAAACCTTCCAGATATAGTTTTATTAAAACAAATAGCTGATGATTTTAATGTTAGTATTGATGAATTATTAGGTAATGATAAAAAGATTCATAAAAAGAATTATAATTATTTAATAATAGGTATTATCTTTGTAGTAGTAATTATTATATTATTAATTATATATTTAAATGGACATAATGACTTTGAGTTTAGAACTTTGTCTGCTAATTGTTCTAATTTTAAAATATCTGGTAGTATTTCATATAATAAAGATAAAACATCTATTTATATAAGTAATATTAACTATTGTGATACGAGTAATGAAAAAGAATATGTAAAGATAGAATGTATTTTATATGAAAAATATAATAATATTGAAAAGCAAATTAGTACATCAAGTTATCAATCTGATACAACTATTAAACTAGAAGATTATTTAAAGAATGTTGAATTTACTATTGATAATTATAGTCGTATTTGTAAGATGTATACTAGTGATAATTTATATTTAAGAATAAATGCTACTGATATAAATAATAAAACAGAAACATATCAAATACCTCTATTATTAAATGATACATGTAAAGATTAAAACTCAAGTAAATATTTAGTTATTTCAAGGACTGTTTGATAGCAGTTCTTTTTTTATTGTGTTATATTAATAATGAAAGGAGAGAAAGTATTTATGAAAAAGAGAATATTTATAATACTAAGTATAGTAATAATTTTAATAGGAGGTATTTTAATATATAAGTATCAGATAGTAATGCCTAAACCTACAGTATCTGAAGGTGCTAGAGGAGAGTTAGGAATAGATGCTAATATTAATGAAAAGAATATTGATAAATATTTAAATAGAAAAGATAGTGTATATTATGATATGCGTATGCTAATAGATCCAGCTAGTTATGAAAATATTGGGGGAGATGCTTATTTATCAGGATATATTAAAGGTTTTGAAGTATTACCATATCCATATTTAGTAAATGTTAATAACTTACCAGAAGAAGTAGGTAATACTTATCAAGGAAAGACACTATATACAAAGACAGAAGATGGTAAATATATAACAAATTATGCAGAATCATTAGAAATACTAGAGTATTATTTTCCTAAGGATAAATATATATTTTTAATGTGTGGTGGTGGAGGATATGCTGGCATGACAAAAGAATTATTAACATCTTTAGGATGGAATCCAGATAAAATATACAATGTTGGTGGTTATTGGTACTATGAAGGTAAAAATAATATCCAAATAAAAAGAACTGAAGAAGGTAAAGATTACTATGACTTTTGGAAGGTAAATTATCATACAATTAATTTTGAATATTTAAAAGAGGTAAACTAATGAAAAAATTATTGTTATTAATACTTTCAATATTATTTATAACTAGTTGTGGTAAGCAGGAATTAATAACTTTAGAAGATAAATATTATAATAATAATACTTTTATAACTAGTACTTCTACCGAAATAGATGAATATCTTGAAAACAAAGAATCGTTTATCTTATATGCTTATAATAATTATTGTACATTCTCTATACCATGTGAAAGTATATTTGAGTCATTTATGATAAATAATAATATAAGTATTGTATCAATTCCTTATTCAGAGTTTAAAAATACAAAATTATCTAAAAAGATAAAATATGCTCCTACTGTAATAATAATAGATAAAGGTAAAGTTATAACTAGTCTAAATGCTGAATCGGATAATGATTTACCTAAATATCAAGATGCCGATGAATTTACTAATTGGATAAAAGAATATATAGTAATAGATAGGGGAATATAGCAATATATTCTTTTTTATTGTATTCTTGATAAATCTAATGAAAATTAGGTTTTTATCATTAGATTTGTCAGAGAACAAGTATGTAATATTTTATAAGCAGGTTGGAAGACAATAGAACTAGTCATTATGGTATGGGTTATAATGGTAGTATCGCTAATTATGCTGATGAAGAAGATACAGCATGGACTAATTCAAATTTGAATAGCAACTGCAAGTATATAACTATTGAAACATCAGATAATGATAATTCATGGTATGTTTGTAGATACTACTTGTCCTAGCGGCTACTTAAGAAGTAAAACGCAGTATATTTCTGATGAGCTAATAAGATTAATAA
This sequence comes from uncultured Muribaculaceae bacterium, assembly GCA_964616035.1. GTDB lineage: Bacteria > Bacillota_I > Bacilli_A > RF39 > UBA660 > UBA6414. Next base: position 15,018 of record CAZTTM010000007.1, on the reverse strand, counting down.
TCCTGAGCCTATTAAAGAAAAAACTACAGAAGAACTTGCTAGAGAAATAATAAAAGGTAAGTATGGTAATGGCGAAGATAGAAGAAATGTATTATGATCTAATTACAATGAAGTTCAACAGCAGGTTAATTTAAATTTTTAAAATGGAACTACATATTGGGATAATGTAAAAAAAACATAAAAAAATTGCAAAATCCAAAAAAATATTGCATTTTTATAACTTTTTGTTGTATAATATAGCCAACGAAGAGGATTTAATTTTCTTTGTTTATTACATCATTTGTACATAGTTTGGCTCATAATATAAATATGTAAAAGGAGGGGATATTTATGAAAGAGAAAAAAGTTGATTTAAAAAATTCAAACATGAGAGAGTTGACTAGGAATTTAATTAAGAAAGCTCAAAAAAAGAATTTAGTAAAACCACTTTCACAAGCATTTAAAGATATTCCAGCCGCTGATGAAATACATAAAGGTAAAAAAGAATATTTTTATGATTAGTGAGGAGTGATATATTGTGGCAAAAGTTGTAAAAAGCAAGTACGACTTGGGGGATATTGTATTTGTAAATGAGTTTGATTACAAAAATAATTAATCAGGTGAAAATCATTTGTTTGTTGTCATTGCAGATGATGATAGAGTACTTCCACTTGAGTATTTTGGATTAATTGTTTCGCCCCATAGAGAAAAATCTAAAGATAATTCTAGTTTAAAGTATAATGAACCATTAGATAAGGATGTCAAAAATGCCTTAAAAAGAGATAGTATAGTAAAATGTGATCTGTTATATAATTTTCCAAAAGCTAATATTCAATTCAAAATAGGCAGTGTTGATGTTGATGATTTTATTAGATTTGTTCGAGCATATGAAATTTATTTAGAAGAAACCGAGAAAGAAACAGTGGGAAATAGATAAAATAGAAAAAGAGGAATTGGGCTTAATTGTCTTCTTCGTCTTTTTCTATTTTATCTAAATAGTTTCTTCTAGATAGCTTAATAAATTCTTCTCTTGAATCAATAATTTTTTCCAATACAATTTGTTGATGAGAATTCACAAACAGGCGCACAAACAGGTGTACAAATAGCAGTAAATATTGCAATAGAAAAGTCTTAAATTATTGTGAAATACCAAAGTCATCTAAAGAAATAAAAGAATACATAGGATTGTCATCTAAAACATATGTTGCTGATAGTATTATTAAACCATTATTGAAAGCTGGAATGCTTGAATATACGAAAAAAAATAGCATTCATGCAAGAAATCAAAAATATATAGCTGTTAAAAAGCAAGACTAGGAATATTTATTTTAAACCATTGTCAAATAGTTGCATAACCCAAATTTTGAAAAAATATAAATTAGTGAGTACTAAAATGTGCTTGCTTTTTTCATATATAATTATCTAAGATCAGACTAAAAAAATTATAAAGCCAAAAAAGAGAATCATTAACGATTCTCTTAGTTTACTAAATGGTGTCTCGTTGGAGATTCGAACTCCAGACCCTTTGATTAAAAGTCAAATGCTCTACCGACTGAGCTAACGAAACATTATATATTGGCTGCCTCGGCTAGACTCGAACTAGCGAATGCCACAGTCAAAGTGTGGTGCCTTACCGCTTGGCTACGAGGCAATCACATGGTGGAGAGAGATGGATTCGAACCATCGAACCCGAAGGAACAGATTTACAGTCTGTCGCGTTTAGCCTCTTCGCTATCTCTCCATAAAAATGGTGCCGAAAACAGGAATTGAACCCGTAACCTACTGATTACAAGTCAGTTGCTCTACCAATTGAGCTATTTCGGCACAAACATGGTGGGCGATACAGGACTCGAACCTGTGACCCCCTGCTTGTAAGGCAGGTGCTCTAACCAACTGAGCTAATCGCCCATGATTGCATTGACAGTTAATAATATACCATTTAAAACTATCAATTGTCAATACCTTTTTTGCATTTTTTACATTTTGTTCATAACTTCTTTTATTTTTTCATTAATCCATATATCGAGATGTTCTTTCAAAGGTTCAAATCCGCTAACTGATTCAGGAATTCTCTTAACTTCTTTACCATCATTCTTATAATCAATATCTTTAATACTTAATTTAAAACGACTGTTATCATCATCAACACTAATTATTTGGGCATATATTTCATCACCAATATTAACAAAATCATTAACATCTTTAACAAAACCATAAGATATTTCAGATATATGAATTAAGCCATCGTATTTATCATCAATTTCTACGAAAGCACCGTACTTTTGTATACCTGTGACTTTAACAGGAACTACATCGTTCTCCTTAAACTTATTCATATTTATCTCCTTGCTGAGGTTATTATAACATTTTTTTCTATAAAATTATAGTAATTGTTGAAAAAAAAGAAAAATATCTATATAATGTAATAGGTGATTACACATGGATGAAAAGATTAATAAAGTTTTAGATAGAATAAGACCATATTTATTAAATGATGGTGGGGATGTACAGTTTGTTAAATATGAAAATGGAATTGTTTATGTCAAATTATTAGGTTCTTGTGGAGCTTGTCCTTTAGCGGACTCTACTATTGAAGATACTATTGAAACTGCTTTAATAAATGAAGTACCAGAAGTAGTAAAAGTTATAAATCAATTATAATATATGTCCTAATTCGACATATTTTTTCTTTTTTATTACATATAATTAATAAGAAAGAAGGTAAATATGGAAAAATGTTATTTAGGAATAGATATTGGTTCAATATCCACTAAAGGAGTTATAATTGATAAAAATAATAATATCTTAACTAGTTCTTATTTATATACTGAAGGAAATCCAATTAGTGCAGTTAAAAGATTAATTAAAGAATTAAAAAATAATATTGATTTAAGTAAATATCAAGTAGTATCTGTAGGTACAACTGGGTCAGCAAGAAAATTAATAGGTACTTTATTGGATGCTAGTATTGTTAAAAATGAAATAACTGCTCATGCAACTGGTACAACTAGTTTGTATCCACATGTACGAACTATCTTAGAAATAGGGGGACAAGACTCTAAAATAACTATTTTAAATAATGGTTTGGTTGTGGATTATGCTATGAATACATTATGTGCTGCTGGAACGGGAAGTTTTCTTTCGAGTCAAGCTAGGCGACTTGGGATTGATATTAAGGATTTTGGCTCAATTGCTATTAAAAGTAAGAATCCTGTATCTATTGCTGCTAGATGTACTGTATTTGCTGAATCAGATCTTGTTCATAAAATGCAAATGGGATATAAGCAAGAGGATATAATTGCTGGCTTATGTAATGCAGTTGCTAATAATTATTTAAATAATTTAGCTAAAAGTAAGAAAATAATACCACCTATTGTCTTTCAAGGAGGAGTATCTAAAAATATAGGGGTTGTTAAAGCCTTTCAAGAATTACTTCATGAAGATATAATTGTAGATGAAAACTCACATTTAATGGGGGCTTTAGGAATAGCTATTTTAGCTAGAAGAAGTAGAATTGAAAAAGTATTTAGTTTTGATATAGATAATTTAGAATTTGAAACAAAAGGATCAGAGTGTCATGGATGCTCTAATAACTGTGAAATAATATGTGCTTTAATAAATAAAAATATAATTGACTCATGGGGAAATAAGTGTGAAAAGGGTTCATTACTTGTCAAGTCTAATTAATTATATAGGAAATAAAGATAAATAATTGTCTATTTCTTTTTTTTGTTATATAATTAACTAAGAAAGATTAGGTGATTTAATGAAAACTAGAACTATCAGTGGATTTTTTCTAGTACTAATATTAATATTATCACTAACTATTAATAAATATTTATTTCCAATATTAATGATAATATGTTCAGTCTTTGCAACTTATGAAATAATCAAAGTACGTAGTAATAGTTTAGATACAAAAATAAAAATATTAAGTTATATATTAACAATACTATTAGTTAGTAATAATATATTTTATAAAGTAAGTATAATCTTACCAGTATCATTAAGTATTTTATTATTATCTATTCCTGTTGTTATATATAATAATAAAGATAAATATAATATAGAAGATGCTTTTTATTTATTAAGTAGTATTTTATTAATAGGATTAGCACTTAATTATTTATCACTATTTAGAATAGATAAAATAGTTCTTTGTATATATGTCTTTGTTATATCATTTATTACAGATACATATGCTTACTTGGGAGGTTATTTAATAGGTAGACATCCCTTAACTAGTATATCTCCTAAAAAAACAATTGAAGGAAGTATAATAGGTACTAGTATGGCAACAATAATAGGTGCAATATTCTTACATGCAGTAGTGGGAGGTTATAGTGTTTTAGTATCTATTATTTTATCTTTAATTTTATCAATAATATCTCAAATAGGTGATTTAATGTTTAGTAGTATAAAAAGATATTATAATAAAAAAGATTATTCTAAATTAATACCGGGACATGGTGGAATATTAGATAGATTTGATAGTATTATCTATGTATCACTTAGTTTAGGATTAATATTGGAAATATTATAGGAGGAAAAATGACATCATTAATTACATTATTTTGGTTTATAATTATTTTAGGTGCTATTGTAGGTATTCATGAATTTGGACATTTCTTATTTGCAAAATTATCCAATACTTATGTTTATGAATTCTCAATAGGTATGGGAAAGAAATTATTTACACATCGTAAAAAAAATAGTGAAACAGAATTTAATATTAGATTAGTACCTATTGGGGGATTTGTAAGTATTTGTGGTGAAAATGCTATTGAAGATGAAGATATTCCAAAAGACAGGCAACTATGTAATAAAAGTTTCTTACAAAGATTTTCTATTTTATTTGCAGGACCGGCTTTTAATTTTGTTTTTGCTTTTATATTATTATTTATAAGTGCATTAATATATGGTAGCGTATCTACTAAGCCAGTAATAGGTAGTGTTATGGAAGGCTATCCTGCTTATACTGCTGGTCTTAAAGAAGGGGACTTAATAAAAAAAATAGATGGTAAAAAAGTTAATAGTTGGGATGCTGCTTTGCTAAAAATACAAACAGCTAATGGTAAAGAACTTACATTTACTATTGAAGAAGATGGTCAAACTAAAGATATAAAAGTAAGTCCAATTCTAGAAGAAGCAGAAGATGGTACTAAAAGTTATAAATATGGTATATCTATTAGTGGTACAAAAGGAAGAGGCTTTGTTAAATCTTTAAATTATGCTGTTAATAAAACAGTATCATTATTTGGTACTATGATAGAAACTTTAAAATATTTATTTACTGGACGTGCTAAAGTAAATGATTTATCTGGTCCAGTTGGTATATATTCTTTAGTAGGAGAGCAGGCTAAAGCTGGTCTTGAAAGTATTATATACTTAACAGCTTATCTATCAATAAACGTTGGTGCTCTTAACTTAGTACCTTTCCCAGCCTTTGATGGTGGTAGAATATTATTCTTATTAATTGAGAAAATAACTAAAAAGAAAATACCACCTAAGGTAGAAAATATGGTTAATACTATCGGATTCTTAGCTATTATTGGACTAATGATATTCGTGACATTTAATGATATATTAAGACTATTTAGTTAGTCTTTTTTCTATAAATAATAGGATGTATATAGACATGAAAGATAATAATATAGTTTTAAAAAGACTTTCTAATGATGAAACTAATTATAAATTGTTAGAAAAATGGTATCAACAAAAAGAAGTATATTTATATTTTGAACAAAGAAAATTAACTTATAATGAAGTTGTAGATAAATATTTTCCAAGAACTTGGAATAATACATCAATACCAGTCTTTATGATATTATATTATAATCAACCCATTGGTATAATTCAATATCAATTAATAAATGAAGATAATAAGAAACTATATAATATTTATGATAATGATTGTTATGAAATAGATATATTTATAGGAGAACTAAAATATCATAATAAAGGAATAGGCAAAAGAAGTATTAATTTATTATCTGATTATTTATTTGATAAGAAACAGGCTAATATGCTTGTAATGTGTCCACAGGAAGATAATATTCCTGCAGTAAAATGTTATGAACATTGTGGATTTCAGGTATCTTGTAAATTTAGTGCAAGAGATACTATAGGTAATATAGAAAATTATATATGTATGATAAGAAAAAAATAAGGGAACTACTATTTTTGTAGTTCCATTTTTAACATTTCCATATTATCATTCATTATTGTAAAATAACTATCATTCGGACCATTAACTCCACCATCAATACTTTTCATGATATTAAATGTTGCAAGTTCAATATCATAATCTTTAATTAAGTTATTTACAACTTCATTACTACTAGTACTAGCGGAGAATATATATTTAACATCTCCATTATTAATTAACTTTTTAGCTAAGTCTATATTACTTTGTTCAATTGTTTTTATTGGGATAAGTATTGTTTGACCTACTGTTAAAGTATCACTAGTTAAATTATTATATTGTTTTATATCATCAGCACTTATTTTATATTCTAATGCAATATCAGTAATAGTATCATCTTTTTTTACGGTATAACTTCTAATATCTTCTTCTAGGGAAATAACAGTAATATTATATTTTTCTAAGAATTTAAATAAGTCATCATCTGCTACTATTGTTGTATAATTAGCATTAGAAATAATTGATTTAAGTTCTGCATCTAATTTAGATAATTTATATTGCAAATCATCAAACTTTTCATTAATATTTTTAATTAAATAATGACTTGTAATATATTCGTTTAAGCCATTTTTAACATTTCTAGCCATCATTAAATAGTTATAAGGATTTAACCAAAGTTCTTCAATTGAATAATTATAATCCATACCGAGAGCAACATCAATTAATTTTAAATTAGAGTTTCTATTGACCATATCAACTGCTAAGTCCATATCTCTATCTTTACTATTAAAAACAAATAAATCACTTTTGCTATAGTCATTTAACTTTTTATCTGATAATTCATAATTATCAACATCTGATCCTGATGGATAAACACTTCTAATAGTAGAATTATCACCATATAAATAAGTAATTAAATAATTAACAGGATATATTGTTGTATATATATTAATGTCATCCATAACATCACTTTTAAATAATTCACATCCTGTAGTCATAAATAATGTAAAGATTAGTATTCCAAATATTTTTAATTTTTTTCTCATAAGATTCCTTCTTTCTATTTATATTATACATTTAATATTTTACATTAAATTTTATACTTTGTAAATTACTTTGCTAGATTTACATAATAATTCATCTGTGATATAATCTTATATGAAAAAGAGGAGATACTGTGAAAATATTTAAAACATTAGATATAAAACCTACTAATATAAACTTATATTATGAAGCATTTAGTCATACATCTTATGTTAATGAGAATCCATCACTTTCTAGTTATGAAAGATTAGAGTTTTTAGGAGATGCTATATTAGAATTTATTGTAAGTGAATATTTATATAAAGAAAGACATTTTGAAGAGGGAGTAATGACTAAGTTAAGGTCAAATTATGTTTGTGAAGAAGCTCTTGCAACATATGCAAAAGATTTAGATTTTGGTTCTGATATAAAACTAGGTAAGGGTGAAGAAAGCCCTAATAATACTATTTTAGCAGATGTTTTTGAGGCTTTTATAGCGGCACTATATCTTGATAAAGGAATGAATTATACAAAAAATCTAATAATTAATATATTAGTTCCATATATTGAAAAAGATATAAAGTTTATTCAAGATTATAAATCAACACTTCAAGAATTGGTTCAGACAAGTAAGAAAAGTGTTTCATATGAAATAATTGATGAATCAGGGCCACCACATAATAAACATTTTATTTGTCAAGTGCGTGTTGATGGAATTGTTATGGGTATTGGTAGTGGTAGTAGTAAAAAACATGCTGAGCAAGAAGCAGCTAGAGTTGCTTTATCTAAACAAGCTAAATAAGGTACTAAGAATAAGTCTTAGTATTTTTTTTAGTTAACTTTTCAAAAAAAAGAAGTAAAACGACTCCTTTACTTGGAATATTATAAGTAGAGGAGGTGATAAAGAGTATGAATAAAAAGTGTATTGTTATGCAAAATGGCCATAAAGAATGTGGTAGTGCTTGTCTTTTATCAATAATAAGATATTATAAAGGTAATATTGAACTTAATAAATTAGTTGAGTTAACTAAGACAGATAAAAATGGTACTAATTTTTATAATATGAGTGAAGCGGTTATAGATTTAGGGCTTCAGTCAAAATCATACTATGTTGATAATTATGAACAATTATTATTAATTGGTAAACCATTTATATGTCAATTATTAATTGAAGGATATTATCACTTTGTAGTAGTATATAAAATAGGTAATACTCTTACTATAATGGATCCAGCTAAGGGTAGAGTAAATATCGCAAAAAGTGATTTTATAAAATTATTTACAGGCTATATATTAATTCCTACACCGTATCGTAAAATACCTTATATTAAAGAAGAAAATTACATAACTAAAGTAGTAGCGGATACAATAACAAATAATTATAAGTTAATATTAAAATTAATTATATTATCTATTTTATCAGCCTTAATTACAAGTATATGTGCTTTTCATCTTAAAATAATTATTGATATTATTGATATAACAGATAAAAACAATATTCTAATTATTACGACTATCTTCTTATCTTTGACAATTACTAAAGCAATAATTAATTTTATAAGAAATAAATTAATTATCTACTTTAATCAAAAAATAGATATATCCTTGTTAACAACTGCTTTTAATAAAATACTCTTACTTCCTTATAGTTATTATAAGAATAAAACCACTGGTGAAATTACTTCACGAATAAATGATTTAACTAATGTTAAAAATACTATTATAAGATTTATAATAAATGTTTTTCTAGATATTCCAGCATTTATTATTGGCGCCATTATATTAATAGTAATAAATAAAACATTATTTATCTATCTTATATTAACTATTATAGGTTATTTACTTATCTTTAGTGCTTTTAAATATAATACTAAAAAAATGACTAATTTAGTTCAAGAAGGAAGCGCTAAAACTACTAGTATGCTAGTTGAAAGTATTTCAGGATATGAAACAATTAAAGGTTTGAATTGTGAAAAAGCGTTTAATCATAAATTAGATAAATTATATTTAAAACTATTACGGTACACTTTGTCATTTGAAAGTATTCTAAATATTCAAGAGTTTCTAAAAGAATTAATAGAGTCTATAATAAATCCCTTAATGATATATGCTGGAAGTATTATGATATTAAATAATAATTTAGATATTGGTATGTTAGTAGCGTTTATATCATTATCATCCTTATTTTTAAATCCAATAAAGAATGGTATAGATTTATATAATGATTATTGTTATATAAAAAATTCGTTAAAAAGAGCTAATGACCTTTTTAATTGCCATATTGAACAGTTAGATAAAAGTGATTTAAAGATTAAAGGAAATATTGCATTTGATAATGTTTCTTTCAAATATAGTAATAACAATATTTTGAATAATATTTGTTTTGATATTCATCAAGGAGAAAAGGTCTTAGTAATAGGTTCTTCAGGCAATGGTAAAAGTACAATACTAAAGCTTATTAATAAATATTATAGTATTGAAAGAAATAGAATATTAATTGATAATATTGATATAAATGATTTTAGTCTAGGAGATATAAGAAGTAATATTACTTACATACCTCAAGAAGAAAAAATATTTACGGATACTATAAGAAATAATATTATAATGGGAAACAATTTATCACAAAGTGAATTTATTAAAATATGCAACTTTGTATCAATTGATGAAATTGTAAAAGATAATATGCTAGGTTATGATATGCTTTTAGAAGAAAGTGGTGCTAATATATCAGGGGGGCAAAGACAGCGTATTGCTTTAGCAAGGGCACTCGTTAGGAATAGTAAAATAATTATGATTGATGAAGGGTTAAGTCAAATGGATATTAATTTAGAAAGAAAGATTTTAAAAAATGTCTTTAGTAATTATAAGAATTTGACAATTATTATTGTATCACATCGTCTTGATAATATGGATTTATACGATAAAGTAATTAAAATAGAGAAAGGGAAGTCTGAAGTATTAGAAAAGAATGATTAATTTAGAGTTAGAGAAAGATATCATTATTAATAATCATAAATATCTTAATATATGGGTTATATTAGTTTTGTTAATAGGTCCTATAGTATATATTCTAGTAGTCTTTAAATATCAACCATATTATAAATATCAGGCATTTGTAGAAGGCAATTATTTATTAGTTAATAAAAGTATTAATGATATAGAAAATAACACATTTATATATAATGATATAGTTTATAATTATACTATAATTAATAAAGAAGATAGTCAAAATACATATTTATTATCTAATCATAAATTTAATAATAATGAAACAATTATTATAAAAGTATTAGGTGATAAGCAAAGCTTAATAAAATATATTTTTAATAGTTTTAGAAAGGAAAGTGATAACATATGAAAACAATAGATATTCAAAAAATGCAAACAGTAGAGGGTGGTGGACTTAATTGGTCCTTACTAGGAGGCTTAGCCGCTATAATTACATTTTTAGCAGGACTATTTGATGGTTATACAAATCCTAATAAATGTAATAATTAAATGAAAGGAGTAAGATATGAAAGTAGTAAACAATGTTGAAATGGTAAAAATAAATGGCGGGGGGATTACAAGTCAATTTCTTAATGCTATTACTAAAGCAATTTCAACAATATATGGTTTTGGGCAAGGAGTTGGTAGTGCTCTTAGAAGAGTAATTTCTGGTAAATATTGTCCTATTGCTTAAAAAAGGAAATACGCAAAGTTTTTAACCTTGCGTATTTTGCATTTCTTTTATTTTTTCTTTTTGATAATTAATTCTTTCAATGGCATTTGCTTGATCTTCTAATTCTATTAATTTTAATACTTCATCAAATGTAGTAAATCCCGCTATGACTTTATATAGACCATCTTGAAGTAAGGTAATAACATCACTGCGATAAACCATTTCACGAATTTTTTCTTTTTTAGCATCATCATTAATGGCATCTCTAATAGATTGATCAATTAACAAAACTTCTTGTAGAGCAATTCTACCTTTATATCCTTGACGGCATTTTGAGCAACCGACTGCTTGATAGACTTGATTAACTTCAATACCAAGCGCATCTTTAAATACTTTTTTTTCATAATCAGTAGTTGGTCGTAGTTGTTTGCAGTGGTCGCATAATTTTCTTGCTAATTTTTGTGAAACAATGCCTGTTAATGCACTAGATAATAAATAACGTTCAACTCCCATATCAATTAATCTTTCAATAGTAGTAAGCGCATTATTAGTATGTAGGGTAGACAATACTAAATGCCCAGTAATAGATGCTCTAACAGCAATTTGAGCAGTTTCACTATCTCTTATTTCACCAATCATAATTATATTAGGGTCTTGTCTTAAAATGCTTCTTAAAACTGCTGCAAAGTCTAAACCAATCTCACTATTAACTTGTACTTGGTTTATACCTTTAATTTCCATTTCAACTGGGTCTTCAACTGTAATAAGATTAGCGCCTTTTATATTTAACTTTTGTAAGAATGAATATACTGTCGTACTTTTACCAGAACCAGTAGCACCAGTTACTAGAATAATTCCATTAGGAGCACTAATCATTCGCATAATCTTTTTATAATTATCTTCACTAAAATATAAATATTCAATACCACGCATACTTCTAGAATAATCTAAAATACGAACAACTATTTTCTCACCACGTTTAGTTGGTAAAGAAGAAACACGCATATCTAAATCTCGGTTATTTAAGACCATTTTAATAGCACCATCTTGTGGTAATCTTGTTTCGGTAATATTCATACCTGATAAAATCTTTACTCTGGTAATAACATTTTGTCTTACTGAACTAGGTATTACTGCATAATCATCCAAAATACCATCAATCCTAATTCTAACTCTAAGGCCGTCTTCAGCTGGGTCAAAGTGAATATCACTAGCTCCCATTGAAACTGCTTCATTAATAATTTCATTAACAACATCTACAACTGGAGTATTAATAAAATCTAATTTTTTAAGACTATCTTGATTATTTTGGATAGTTTGTATGGGCTGATTATTATTAGTATTAATGTCAATTACTTGACTATTACTATTACTTTTAGTACTACTATTAATTAGGTTATTCATATTAACATTACTATTCATAATAATCAATCCCTTCTATTCTAGAATAATTATAACTTAATAACAAAAAAATTACAACAAAAAAACGTAATATTTGTTATTCCGACATTATTTTTACAAAAAATAAATTATATTAATAATAGGTGATATAAATGTTAAAAAAGTTCTTAAATAAAATAGTTGTACCTATTATTATTTCTATATTATGTGGTTATATGAGTGGGAAGTTTATTTATAATTTATATATGGAAAATAATGATAGTATATTAAAGAATAACACAGTATATTTAATTGAGTCAGCTGATTATCAAACATATGATAATATGCGTTTATTTAGTCAAAATAATAACTATATTTATTATCAGGATAATGGAAAATATAAAACTGTAGTAGGCATAACTAAAAATCAAGATAATATTAAAAAAATATCTCAAGTATATGAAGAAGATTTAAAGGTTAGTAAATACTATTTAAATGATACTAATCTAAATAATGAGATAACTAATAATGATGATCTATTATTAGAGGCTAATACAAGAGAAGAAATAAAAAGTATTATTAATGAGACTTTATCTTTATATAAAGAGAATAATAATGTTAAATTAACTAAAATAAACTAGTTTATCGACATAAAAAAGCATAAATAATAATATTTATGCTTTTAATAACAAAATGGCGGAGTGGGAGGGATTTGAACCCTCGCACCAGTTTCCCAGTCTACACCCTTAGCAGGGGCGCCTCTTCAGCCTCTTGAGTACCACTCCAAAATTGCTTACAAAACTAATTCTATATTATTGAAAGCAATTTGTCAACCTTAAATTTTATTTTTTAGCAAGATATTCTTCATAAGTTAAATTTGATTCATATACTTCTTTAGCAACTTCTTTACCGAGATAACGATAATGCCATTCTTCATACATATATCCTGTTAATGTTTCTGAACCTTTTGGATATCTAAGAATAAAACCATATTTATAAGAGTTATTTACTAACCAATCATATTCTTTATCACCTAGTGATATGAATCCATTCTTATTAGCTATATCCATGGCTAAACCTGTTTGATGCTCTGAATAACCTGCTCTGGCAGAATATGTTTCTGCTTCGTCAAAGCCATCTCTTTTAACATAAGTATCATATAGATATTTTTGAGTGGCGTATGAACGATATCCTGAACCTGCATAAATATAAATGCCATCATCAGCAGCAGCTGCACACATTTCTTCAAATGCAACACGTGCATCATGTCGTAATTGATTACTGCGACCTATCCATTGATATTTAGAACTTATTGTTTCTAAATCACTTGGTATATAATCATTATCTAATTTATGATATTTATTTACTAGTACTTGTAAATCATCTTGATTATCAATATTTATAACATTA
>CAZTTM010000007.1:0-1407 GCA_964616035.1 uncultured Muribaculaceae bacterium | reverse complement strand
TAGTATAATAATCATTATCTAATCCTATATTTACATATGTAATAATATCAGTATAATCCATATCACTATTATCTTGATAGTAATTAAGATATCTTTCTAAATTTTCTTCTTTGAAATAACTTAATCCTAAATAATCAAGAAGTTGTTCATAGTATTCATTGCTAATAACTATATTAATACTATCACTTTTTAGAGTATCTTCTATCTTATTAATTTCATTATAATTATATCCAATTTCAAGTAAACTATTAATATTACTAATAAAATCTTTATCATTTTTATAATTAATATGTAAATAATCAGTTAAATACTTATCAATATAATTATCACTGTTAATAGCACTTACTAAAGTATTTGAATACTTATTACTAGATATATCTTTTAAAATATTCTTTTCTCTAAATACTTTTATTACTTCAGTAGAGTAGCCTGTTTTTTTACTAAGCAAGAAATCTTGAACACTAGTATTATTAAATATTCCAAATAGTATTCCTGCAATAGCAACTATACCTACTAAAAGAATAGTTATGCGATCATATCTAACTTTTGTTCTTCTTTTACTCAATTTATACCACCTCTACATATAATTATAGCTAATTTTCTAAATATTACAACATCTAATTCTGGTTTCCATGAAGTTAATTAAGTTGTAAAGTATAATCTTCCATGATATAATAATGCAAAGGGAGATGCTATATGTTAAAAGTAGAAAATATTAGGAAGAAATATGGTAATTTAGTTGCTGTTGATAATCTTAGCTTTGAAGTAGCGGATGGTGAAATATTTGGGTTATTAGGTCTTAATGGTGCAGGAAAAACTACTACGTTTAGAATGATTATGAATCTACTTGATGACTATGATGGTACAATTTTACTTGATGATGAAAAGATTAGTTATAATACAACAAATAAGATAGGATTTCTAACTGAGGAAAGAAGTCTACTTACTAAATTAACTGTTTTAGAACAAATTATTTATTATGGGGTATTAAAAGGTATGCCGGAAGATAAAATTGAAAAAGAACTAGATTACTGGTTAGATATTTTTAAAATAAAAGAATATAAGTATAAAAAAATTAAAGAATTATCTAAAGGTAATCAACAAAAAATTCAATTTATAACTGCAATAATTCATCATCCTAAATTACTTATTTTAGATGAACCATTCTCTGGTTTAGATCCTGTTAATGTTGAACTATTTAAAAGTGTTATTTTAAAGTTAAAGCAAGAAGGTGTGAGTATTATATTTTCTTCTCATCGAATGGAGCATGTTGAATTATTTTGTGAAAAATTAGTTGTCTTGGTCAAGGGAAAAAGTGTTTTATCTGGATATTTAAAAGATATTAAGGATGAATATCGACAAAAAAATATTCATGTTATTGGGGATATAGATATATCTAAGATAAAT
>CAZTTM010000006.1:0-19570 GCA_964616035.1 uncultured Muribaculaceae bacterium | reverse complement strand
GTAGGACAAGCAGGAGAGAAACGTTTAGGAAAAGAAATAAGAAAAAATCCAATGGCCAATCACATGTCAAAAAAACTAAACAGAAGCGGCGCACTTGATACGATAAACAGTGCAATGGGGTCAGCCAATACTAGTGAGAGTGCAAATCACACAACAAACAGTTCCTACGAACCAACAGATAAAGCAGATGTAAAAATAAAGCTTCCCAAATTGAGTATTCCTGTCATTATTATATTGCTAATACTGGGTCCAGTCATTTTCTTTTCAATATTCATAAGTGTATTATTACCAGGAATGGATTTTTTCGATGATGATGCAACATCTTCATCAGGAAGTGGCCTAGAAACAACAGAAAATGACAACTATTATGCAAGAACATCAAGAGCAACCAGAGAGAATTCATATTACTATGACCAATCATCTGGACTAGCAATAAATGGCTTAGAGGGTGAATGTGCCTGGTACGGATTATGCCGAGCTCAAGAAATATTAGCAACTAGTGGTTCAAGTAAAAAATTTTCCCAAGGCGGCAATGGTGGACAATTCTGCGAAGTAGCTGAAGGATTACCAGATAATTTTACAATAGTAAGAGACTATCAAAAACCCAAGGCAGGTTCACTTATAGTATGGAAAGGCGGAACAAATGATTATGGACATGTTGCTGTAATAGAAAAAGTCATTGATGAAAACACAGTATTTATATCAGAAGCAAGCATTGGAAATGGACAATTTGGAAGTACTGCCAAAGAACTATTATGGACAAGCGGATCACAATATCAACAAGCAATCAATAAATATGGAAGTAATGCGGCAGCTAGAAAAGCCAATTGTGAAGGAAACGATAGTGGATGTCAAAGCTTTAAAACAATATCCATAAGTTCACTAAAAAACTATAGCGGATTAAGTTTTGCATGCTATGTATACTTATTAGATGAATAAAGAGGTTAGAAATGAAAAAGAAAACGATATTAATATTATTAATCTTTTTACTAACAGGATGTCAAGCTGAATATAACATAGTTATTGATGAAAATATTGTAAAAGAAGAACTCCTAATATATGAAACAAATATGGGAAAATGGAGTACAATACAAGGTGATAACATACTGACCTATCAACAGTATCAACAAATATATAAAGATTCTCCAGTAGGTATATATTACAACGACCAAAACGTTGATGCCGAAACAGGATTCAGCCCTAACAGAACATACTATACAATTAAAACTATAGAAGAAAATAGCAAAAAAGGTTTATCACTAAGTACTAATTTTACAACAAGCAAATATAATGATTCTTATATAATAAGAAATTGCTTTAAAAATATAAATATCTCAAATCAAACAGAAACAATAAGTATATCAACCAGTAAAGAACTAACTTGCATGAATTATATAGATGGATTAAGTAAAGTAACCATTAATATAACAACAAATTATAAAGTACTAGAATCTAATGCAACAAGAACAAATAATAACACATATACATGGGAAATAGATAAAAGTAATTATACAACAAGCAAAATATATATAAAAATGAGTAAAAATAATAGTAATGAATCAAACAATGATAACGAAAAAAAAGATAGTATATCAAATTATCAAATAATGTATTTTATAATATTAATTGCACTACTATTAATAGGATTTATTTTCTATTGTATATTTAAAAAGAACAGTGAAGAAAAAAATAAAATATAAAATTAGTCAATTATTTAGTAATTGCTACTTTTATTATGTTATGTTATAATATGTTTACTTAAGGAGGAACTAAATATGAAATTAAAAATAACTGCAGAACCAAAAGATTTCGCAATATTTGGAGTATTTTGTGTATTTCTTTTATATTTAAGTTGTATAGCAGTATTAAATATATCATATATATCAACAGAAGGAGAATTATGGGGACTAAGCCCATTTAAAGCTTTTACAAGTAGATACTTTGGTTCAACAATTGTCGTGTTTGTTGCAGGACTAGTTGCTGTTTTTGCATCAGTTAAATCATATGTCTTTGAAAGAGAATCAGGATTTGGATTTTCAACAAATAAAAAAGATAAAGGTGGATATTCTAGATGGGCAAAAAAAGAAGAGATTAAAAAACAATTAGTAGAAATAGATCCTAAAGCATATAAAACAAATGGTGCTGGAATAGCAGTTATTAACGATGGTAAAAAGCTATGGGTAGATAATGGTGAAGCTCATAATATTATTGTTGGTGCTACTGGTTCAGGTAAAACTCAAATAGTAGTTTTCCCATTAGTATATAGCTTAGCAAAACATGACGAGTCAATGATAATAACAGACCCTAAAGGTGAAATATACGAAACAACAGCAAATATGCTAAAAGAAAGAGGATATAACATTGTCTTATTAAACTTTCGTAATCCGCAAAATGGTAATGCATGGAATCCAATGAACTTACCATATACTTTATATAAAGAAGGGAATACAGACAAAGCAATTGAATTATTAGATGATTTAGCATTGAATATACTATATGAAGAAAAGCAAGGTAATAGTGATCCATACTGGGAAAAATCTGCAGCTGACTATTTTACGGGATTATCACTAGGATTATTTGAAGATGCTAAAGAAGAACAAATAAACTTAAACAGCATTAACCTTATGTCAAGTATGGGAGAAGAAAGATTCGGTGGACCAAATAATAACTATGCCAAAGAGTATTTTAACTCAAAAGACCCAGCTAAACCAGCCTACATAAATGCCTCAGGAACAGTATATGCTCCAGAAGATACTAAAGGTGGGGTCTTATCAACATTCAAACAAAAAATAAAATTATTCTCATCACGTGAGAATTTATCAGAAATGTTATCATATAACGACTTTAATATGAAAGAAATAGGCAAGCAAAAAACAGCAGTATTTATGATAGTACAAGATGAAAAAAAGACATTACACCCATTAGCAACAATTTTTATAAAGCAATGCTATGAAACATTAATAGATGTTGCCCAAGAAAATGGAGGTAAATTACCACATCGTACAAACTTTATTCTAGATGAATTTGCTAATATGCCAAAATTAAAAGATGCAACAACAATGGTTACTGCTGCTCGTAGTAGATTAATTAGATTTAATTTTATCATACAAAACTATGCTCAGTTAACACAAGTATATGGTAAAGAAGAAGCAGAAACCATAAAAGGTAACTGTAATATTATGTACTTAATAAGTAATGAATTACAAGCACTAGAAGAAATAAGTAAAATGTGTGGTGAAGTAAAATCAAAAGAAAAAGATAAAACAGCATCAACACCATTAGTAACAGTAAGTGACTTACAAAGACTAAGTCAATTTGAAATAATAACTTTACGTTTAAGGACTATGCCATTTAAAACAAAGTTAACACCAAACTTCAAGATGGATTGGGGTAAAAAATATGAAAAAGCAACATATCCAACACGTCAAAAGAAAGAAGTACAATTATTTGACATAAAAGAATATGTTAAGAATATGAAAAAAGAAAAAATGGAAAGTATGATGTCAAACGCTGCAAATCCATTTGGAGGAGATAGTTCGCCATTTAATCCATTTGGTGGTGCTAGTAACCCATTTGGTGGTGGAAGTAATCCATTCATCTCACCAGCAAATATAAATAATAGTGTAGAACCTGATGCAGGATTTAATATTGATGATTTAGTTAAAAAAATTGCTAAAATTGCCGAATTAGAAGAAGAAGAAAAGAAAGATAATGAAGATAATAAGATAATAGATGTCAAGGAAACTGTCAAAGAGGAATCAACACCAACTGATAATGTTAGACCTGCCGAAAGTCAAAAAGAAGATATCTTATCATCAATCGAAAGAGAATATGCTAGAGCGTCCGCTAATGATAACAATAATAATAGCCCTGTATTGGATATTCCCCAACAACATATAAATAATCCATTATCTAATACAACTTATGATGATATAAAAGAAAAAGGCCTATTTGATGATTTAGCAAATAATACAAATGAAATACAAGAAACTAAACAAGAAAATAAACTATATGAAAGCAATACTGATGATGATGCATTCTTTGATGATTTCTTTAATGATGATTAATATAAAAATTCTTATTTAATATAAGAGTTTTTTATTTTATCTAAAAAATTAAAAAATTCTTTTTAAAATCATTAAACTATGATATACTTATACTAGATAATAGTAAAGAGTAGTCAAAGGAGATGATACCAATGAAAAAAATTATAATGATAGCACTAGTATCACTTTTTATCAATACTAATATTATATATGCAGAATGTAGCACAAAAGATACAGAGTATTTTAAAAATATTGAAGACAAGTATCAAATAACATATAACTTTGATAAAGAAAGCAGAAAATACATATTAACATTAACATATGAAGACATTGATTTATTTACATATGAAATAGTCGGAGACGGAATGGATGAAGCAACTCTTGAAACACAAGATAAAAAATTAATAATAAATAATCTTCCCTCTGGAGACTATACCATATATATAGTTGGAAATACCAATAGCTGCTCAGATATATTTAAAAAAGAAGAATTAACACTACCCAAATATAATCAATATGCTTATGACGAAGCATGTAATGGAATTGAAGAATTCGTATTATGCAGCCCAACATATGATAAAGAACTAGATTATAAAACATTTATATCAAGAGTAAACTCTTATAAAAAAAGTAAAGAAAATATTAAAACTATAGATAGTGAAGAAGATGAAGAAAATACATTATTAGAATGGTTGAAATATAATTATATTTATATTATTTATATAGTAATTGGTATTGTAATATTATCTATAATAGCATTAATAATTAAACTAATATACAAGCATGAGAGAAAAAGAAGGCGATTGGAATGATAAAAAGAAAAGTATTATTATTTCTATGCCTATTAATTAATATAATAAATGTTTTGGAAGTTAAAGCCGATGGCCCAGTATCTGGTGGTGGGACAGTTAATGCTAACGCAATCAATGATGGCTCAGGAGATAACTCTGGGAAAGGTAATTATAGTGAGTGGACAAGCTTTCGAGTAGGCAATAAACAAATAAAATATAGATACAAAGTAAGTTATTCAACAAGCTTAAACTATGATTGGAAATATATCATGCCTAATGGAAATGTAATAAAATCAGGGACATGGGTAGGCTTAAAAGTTAACGAAATACAAAGCGCATCATGGAGTGTATCTGATATAGAATATGAAGAAGTAAAAAAAGTATATACATGTACAACAACTACAAGCTACTGCTGCTATAAAAAACATGCCATATCAAATCCGTTTAGCCTATATGACTCCCCTCAATTATCGTATGTATATGTTTGTAATGGGGATAAAGGATATGATGCATCAAAATGTACAAATCCAAGTTATAGTACTCAAACCAGTGAAGAAGAAAAGGAGTATTATGAAGAATATGCATGCCCATCAGGAAGTAAAGAAACAGTAGAAGAAGAAGTAATTGCTTTGGATTCACCAGGTGCTGGAATGGATAAATCGGGAGATGTATATAAAATAGCCCATAGTACAGCCGTTGGATTGGTAGGAGCGCCATTATCAAAATTACAAATTACAACTGATGAATTAGATAGTAGTAATGAATATAAGGCAGAAATAATCACTGGGCAATTAGTAAGTTCAACTGATAGTGGAATAGCATCATCAGGAGCAGTATCAAAAACATATACTTATCAGCCAAGCAATATATGTATGAATTTAAAAACAGGTAAAGTAAGTTATAATAAAGAGTGTCAAAGTGAAGAAGAAGTTCAAATTAACCCATATGTATATAGTAATGTAAACTACTGGCAATATTTCTCACCACTAGATATGAAATCGGGAACAAACTTTAGTCTTGTCATCAAAAATAATACAGAGCGTATATTAAACGAAAAAGAGTGCCACAGTATTATGAATAACTACAGCAAAGAATATCAAAACTACATTATATCGCTAAAAAGTAAAAGTTTAAAAGGAGATTATTGTAAAAATAGTAGTTGTAGTAATGTTAATAAAGGAAATAACTCTGATTGGCAAGAGGTTTCTAATGGATGTTATTTTAGTACAGTAATAAACTTTGATGTATCGCAAAAATATTATTATGAAGAAGAAGAGAATAATACATTAAAGTTTAATGGATATAACATATATTATCGTTCAATAAATATAAATAATCCATTTCCAACTATTCCAACAGAAAATAGTTTATGGTACGAATGGTATAATAGCACTAACAAAAATCCTAATTTAAAAGATTCATTTAAAGCAAAAACATATAGCGTAGTAGTTTCAAATAAATTAGCAGACACCATTAGAGCATACAATGTTAACAATCCATATCCATCTTTCAACAAACTATCATTAACTGGTAAAAGTGAGTTCTTAGAAAGTATTGGAGTAAGTGCTTTAACTACTGATACAAACTATGAATTAGGTGAAGGGGCAAAAACATGTATTAAAGGCAAAAAAATTACAATAGGAAGTGATTGTTCATGAAATGGTCTTTTGCATCAGTAGCAACTATAGTATTAGGAATATTTGGTCTATTTATTATTCTATTATTTAGTGAAATAACAGTTAGTAATGAACAAGATTATTATTCACTTAAAGAAGCTGCCGAAGCTTCAATGCTCGAATCAATTGATATAGCATATTATCGCCTAACAGGTGATGTTAAAATAGTAAAAGAAAAATTTGTAGAAAACTTTACTAGAAGGTTTACTGAAACATCAACATTCGGACAAGGAAATTATCAAATAGATTTTTATCAAATTAGTGAAACACCACCTAAAGTAAGTATTAGAATAATAGACAAAACAACAAATTATAAAATATATAGTTATGATAGTGAGAATTATAATATTTTAAATGAAATAACCGCTATATTAGATACATATAAGTAAGGAAGGAATGAGAAAATGTTAAAGAATAATTTAAGTAAAATTTTAAAAAACAAAAACACAATCACAATACTAGGCGTTATTATCTGCCTAATAATATTGTATGTAGGATATTCTATTAGAATTAATCAAAAAACAGCCCTAGTAGAAGTATGGTATGCCAACCAAACAATTCAACCTAAAACTTTAATAACAGCAAGTATGGTGTCAAAAACACAAGTACCAGCATCATTCATTAAAGGAAATTATTATAAAAATTATGAAGATATAATAGGTAAATACAGTAATTATAATACAATGATTGCTAGTGGTAGTATCTTTTACACAGACTTGTTGACAGATGAGTCTAGTCTTCCAGATGCAGCACTTATTAAATTAGAAGATGAAAATAAATTAGTAAGTTATAGTGTAGATACTGAGTCAACATATGGTAATTCTATTATGCCAGGAAACTTAGTTGATATATATGTTAAAATATTAAATACTGATGGTAAAATTGTATATGGTAAATTAATGGAGCAAGTAGAAGTATTAGCAGTAAAAGATGCTGATGGTAAAAATGTATTTGATAGTACGGAAGAAACTTTAGTACCAGCATACTTATACTTTGGATTACCAGAAAATAAATATTTATTATTCACAGCACTTAACTATATCAAAGATGAATATAAAGAATATAATATTGAAATTGTCTTTGTACCAAACACTATGAACTATGAAGATAAAACAGCCGTACAAGTAACAAGTACATATCTATATAATTATATTCTAACAAATATTAAGAAAATAGATAATCAAGAAGATTTATATAATAACTTAATAAATGAAATAGAACAGCAAGAGAATAATCAATAAGGTAGGTGATATAACATGCGTGATGCCTTTGGCGGAACATTTATGATAAAACTATTTTTAGTATTTATATTTATATATGTAGGATTTACAGCAATTGCCCTAAATTATGCTAAAGCATTTAGAGTAAAAAACAAAATAATAGACTTTATCGAAACAAACGAAATATCAGACTTATCAGCATATATACAAGAAGGCTCAGGTGCTAATGCAAGTCAGCTAAATAGTATATTAGATAGTGCAAATTATACTGTAAAATGCCGAACTGCAAATGGCCTAAATACCAACACAATAGTTGAAACATCAAATGGTTTTTGCTATCGTGGAGTGCTATTTAGTCCGATAACTGGCGAGTCTAAAAACGATAAATACGTCTATTATAAAGTCACAACTGCCGTTGATTGGAATCTAGGAGTATTGAATCTAATACTATCATTTGGTGGAAATTCTAATGATGAAGATCCTCTAGCAGGAACGTGGAAAATATCTGGAGAAACAAGAATAGTAAATCGCCAAATAGTAAGTTAAAAAGATTAAATTAATATAAAGTTGAGATGTTTTATCATCTCTTTTTAGTTATATTAACTTACCTTAAAAAAAATAATTACATAGTATACATTAGGGGTGTTATATGAATGGCATTACAATCAACAAATTAAAAGAGATAAGTAATATTCATATTATAGATATAAGAGATAATTATTCATATACAATATCTCATTTAGATAATGCTATAAATATACCATATTATAGTTTAATAAATAATTATTCTATGTATCTTAATAAAAATAAAATATATTGTTTCTATTGCGATTTTAGTCATCAAAGCCAATCTTTAAGTAATATGTTAAATGCACTAGGATATAAAACATATTATCTAACAGAAGGCTATTTAGAATATAAAATAAATAGTAATTCATAGATAAATGCTCTCTTGTTCTTTAATATGAATAATGATATAATTTATTATAATAAAAGGAGTAAACAAAATGGAATATATAATAATAACTTTACTAATAATAAACATGATGCTAACTATCATATCAATTACAAAACATGCCAATGAATCAAATATTACAGAAAGATTGGGAAGATTAGAAGTAAATACCATAAAAGAATTAAATGACTTTAAAGATAAACTAACAAAGTCAATAAATGAAGATTACATCAAACTAACAGATAAATTAGAAGAAAGATTAATATATATAAATGATAAAGTCAATGAAAGACTAGATGAGAACTTTAATCGCACTAACAAAGCATTTACCTCTGTATTAACAACATTATCTAAAATAGATGAAGCACAAAAGAAAATAGAAACACTAGGTAATGACATCGTATCTTTACAAAGTATTCTAACAGATAAAAAAACACGTGGTATTTATGGAGAAATAAATCTAAAACATATCTTATCAAGTATTTTTGGTGATAAGAATGATAAAATATATCAAATGCAATTTCTATTTCCTAATTCCACCATTGCCGATGCTGTAATCTTTGCACCAAAACCGCTAGGAACTGTAGCAATTGATTCAAAATTTCCATTAGAAAACTATCGTATTATGGTAGATAAAAGTAAAAGCAATCTAGAAAGAACCACTGCTACAAAACAGTTTAAAATAGATGTTAAACATCATATAGATGCAATAAGTTCTAAATATATTATTCCGGGTATAACAAGTAATCAAGCAATTATGTTCCTACCAGCCGAAGCCCTTTTTGCAGAAATAAATGCGTATCATACTGATTTAATAGAATACGCTAATCAAAGAAATGTCTGGATAACCTCACCAACAACATTAATGGCTACATTTACAATAATTCAAGTTCTATTAAAAAACATGGAAAGAGATAAATATGCTACTATAATTCATCAAGAATTAAATAAACTAGGCTTAGAATTTGCCCGTTATAAAGAAAGATGGGACAAACTTTCAAGAAGTATCGAAACTGTCAACAAAGATGTGGAAAGCATTAATATAACAACTGATAAAATAACTAAAAGATTTGAATCAATCAGTAATGTAAACTTAGAAAAAATAAATAAAGAGAATAACTTATTACAATAACTAATATATTCTTATCATTAGAATAAACTTTAATAGGGTGAAGTTTTATGATAAGAATATTTTTTTTCCTATTTGGCTTCGGTCTAATGACTATTGGACTAACATATATAATTTTATATTTAAACTTATTAAATATTGAGTATAATTTAATAGAATATGTTAATTTTATATCTAGAAGGCCAGAAATATATCTATCATTACTAGGATATATAATTATTAATCTAACTATATTTATTAAAGGAGATAAAAGAAATGGAATATATATATGATATAGTACTAAACTTTCATTCATATTACTATAACTTCTACGAATGGAATAATAATGACAAAATAATACACATAAAAAAAATACCATTAATAAAAGTTGATAACAATTCTTTTACTAATATAAAAAATAATCATGTCTATATTGATGAAATGTTTTTAAATACAATCAAAGACAAAACTATCTGCTATAATGCTAAAGAAAAGAATCTTTGCTTACTAAGTAATGGTAAACAGGCATTAGCTATAAAACTAAATAAGAAAGGAGAAATAGTAGAAAAAAGTAGTTTATTATTAGATGAAGAAACAGAAGTAGTAGAATATAGCAATTCAATGTCTAATACCCAGCTAACTATTGTCAAAACAGTAAAAGAAAGAGTAAGACAAGTAGGAAGAATATATCAAGAAAAAGAAAATAAAGTAAAAAATATATTAAATAAATTAGATGAAGATAAAGACAAATATATATTAAAATATATATATTATGAATGTTATCTAACAGATAAAGCAACTAATTTAAAGAAAGAATTATTAAGAAGTATAAAAAATGAAGAATATTTAATAAAAATATATAATACATTACTAAACTTAAATCAAATAAAAAAGACATACAGCACATAACTGTTATATGTCTTTATACTATTTATATGTACTTACATATGAATTATATTTAGATTCTAAATCTTCATCTGTAAACTTAAGATTAGCTTCTTCACGCATTGCGATTAAAGCCTTGTATTTAATATTTTCATCTTTCTCTTCAAGTTCAGTACCTAACTGCTCAATAATTGCATCCTTAACATCAGATAACTCAGGTTTTTCTTTTTGATCAATACGATATACTACATGATAACCATAAGAAGACTTAACTGGAGTCTTACTATAAGTACCATTTTCCAAACTATTCATTTCCGCAACATAAGCCTCATCTAAACTAGCATCAAAAGATTGATAACCAAGTTCTTCAGCAGTAATTTGATCTTCATATTCTTTAACAACATCATCCCAACTAGAACCACTATCAAGTTTGCTAATAATCTCTTCAGCTAAAGCCTTAGCATCAGCATCAGATAAACCATCGCTCTCATCAACAGACACTAGTATATGTTTAGTATCAATATCACCATAAACATTATCTTCATAATATTTTTCAATTTCCTTATCAGATATTTGATTTTTTAAATATTCTTCATAATAAAGATTACGACGATAATCTAATGTTAGATAGTCAAGAAAATCTTGACGACTACTAAACCCATTCTTAGATAAGAAAGTTTCTTCATCATATCCATAATAAGTATTATAAGCATTAAACCAATATGTAGCAGTATCTTCAACATCAGATTTCATCTCATCAGTTTCAGGATACTTTTCTACTAAGATATCATTATCTATTAAATTAATCAATAAACTAACAGAATATTGTTTTTTCATATCAGCATATAATTCATCAGCAGTTATTGCCTCATCACCTAAGTAAGCAACAGGTTGTGTACCATCCTTTAGTTCAGCAATCTTCTTAGGTTGTAATGCTAATATTAACAATCCTAATAAAAGCCCAGCGGCAAATCCATAAATAATTTTACGATTTTCATCTACCTTCTCAAAACTTTTAATAGCTTTTGCTTTTAAATTACCACTATTAAATTTCTTTTTAACATCTTTAGTATCCTTCTTATTATCTATAACGACTTCTTCAAGTTCTTCCTTCTTTACTTCTTTTTTACTATTTTTTTTCTCTATAGTCTTTTTATCAGCTTTTTTTTCTATAGTATCTTTTTCAGTATTTTTCTTTCTACTCATTTTCTGTTCTCCCTTCTAAAGCATAATAATATAATATCAAAAAACCCCTAAAAAAACAACTATTTCCGTTCAAAAAAAGAAAAAGTAGCATCAAAACAATCACAAAAAAACTTCTATTTCCATAAAATAATGTGAGAACAGAAAAAAGGAAGGTGATTATATGGGAACTTATGGATCATCAGCTGCTATTGTATTGGTATTGTTTATTTTATTAATAATTATACTAGGATCTTGGATATAAGAAATAATTAAGGGAGGTGTAAATATGACATCAAATACTTCTTGTGGGAATACCACAACTTGTGGAACTGTATCACATGGCTGTGGTAATGGCTTTTTAATTATAGTAGTGTTGTATATCTTACTCGCTATAATATTAGGCTCTTGCTTTTTCGTATAAAACAAAATAGCTATCAAATCCGATAGCTACTTTTTAATCTCATTATACACTTCTTCAATTGTCATCTTTCTTTTTTTATTATATTTTGGAATAACATGTAAATGAAAATGCTTAACATCTTCGGCAATACCATTATTCTGTAATAACGTAAATCCTTGACAATTTAATTTCTCTTTAACCATAAGTGATGTACTCTTAGCAACATCAAAAATATGATTACGAACATCACTAGGTATATCATATAAATCAACATAATGATTCTTACATAAGACTAAATAATGCCCAGCATCCTCTTGATTAATATCTAATATTACCTTAACAACGTCATCTTCATATATACAATATGAACTAATTTCATTATTAACTATTTTACAAAATAAACAATCCATAATTAACTCTCCTCAACAAAAGTATATCAAAAAAAAGAAAACAAGAAAAGTGTTTTCCGTGAATATGCGAATATTCTATTTATATATTGGTATAAAAAATATTTTTTATACAAGCAAAATATTTAAATATAAAGTATTTTGTTGTATAATACTGAATAGAAATGGGTGAAAATATGCGATTACAAATAAATAATTTAAATGTTAGTATTAATGATAAAAAGGTATTAAAAGATTTTAACTTACAAATAGAACCTTCTACTACACACGTAATTATGGGACCAAATGGTGTTGGGAAGTCAACCCTATCAAGAGTAATATTAGGTGATAACCACTATCAAGTTGAAAGTGGAGATATTCTATTTGATGATGAAAGTATCATCTCACTATCAACGGATAAAAGAAGTAAATTAGGTATTTTTTTAGCAATGCAATATCCCCTAGAAATAGATGGTATATCTAATCAAGATTTCTTAAGAACTGCCTTAGCTGCTAAAGAAGGAAAAAATGTAAGCCTATATGATTTTATCTTAAAATGTGATCAAATAACTGATGATTTAAAAATGGACAAGAACTTAATTCATCGCTCATTGAATGTTGGTTTCTCAGGCGGCGAGAAAAAGAAAAATGAAGTACTTCAAATAAGACTATTAAAACCATCTTTAATAATATTAGATGAATTAGATTCAGGACTAGACGTTGATAGCCTAAGAATAGTAGCAGAAAATATTCGTAAATATAAAGAAGAAAATCCCGAAACATCAATCTTAATAATAACACATCATCCTAAAATATTAGAATATATTCATCCAGATTATGTTCACTTAATGCTTGATGGTCAAATAAAAGAATCTAAAGACTATTCATTAGCCTTAGAAATAGAAAAAAAAGGGTATACTACTTATCTTAATGAGACAAATATTATTGATAGGAAGAATAAAGATGAATAATATATTAGTGATAAATAATAAAATAAATAATTATAATGACAATAATATTAAAATAGAAAATAATACTATCTATTTCAAAAAAAATGGCAAGTATAAAATTGAATATGATAATACAAATACAATTGATATAACATATAAATTAAAAGATAATATAAATATAACAATTTATGAATATCAAAATAATAACCAACCATTAAACAGTAATATTAAATATTTATTAGCCGAAAATAGTATCCTAAATATTAATAAATTTAGTACTAATGATGCAGCAAGCGAAATAATAACTATTAATTTAGAAGGATTAAATGCAGAGATTAATTATCATTTCTCAAATATCTCTAATAATAAAGAAAACTATCATATTATAATTAACCATCTAGCTCCTAAAACAAAATCTAATATAATAAATAAAACAATATCTACTAATACTGCCACTATAGACTATACCATAGATAGTATCTTACCTAAAAACAACTATGACTGTATATTAAACCAAGAGACAAGAATAATAACTAACGATTCAAGTAATTGCTTTATTCGACCAAATATGTTTATTGATGAAGAAGATGTTGATGCTAGACACGCATCATATATCGGAAAATTTAAAGAAGAAGAATTATTCTATTTAATGACAAGAGGATTATCACTTAAAGAATCCATTAAATTATTAGTAAAAGGCTATATATTATCTAATCTAGAAGTAGATGAAGACCTAGAAAAAATAATTATTAATGATATAAATAAGTATTGGAGGTGATTAAATGAATAGAGAAGATTTTCCCATATTAAAAAATAATTTAGTATATTTTGATAACGGAGCAACTACTCTAAAACCTTATCAAGTAGTTGAAGCAATAGTTGACTATTATACAAAGTATACAGCAAATGCTCATAGAGGAGATTATAAAAATAGTAAAACTGTTGATGATCTATATGAAGGTACAAGGAAAAAAGTCAAAGACTTTATTAACGCTAAGCATAGTAGTGAAATAGTATTTACAAGTGGCACAACAAATAGTTTAAATGATATAATATTTGGTTATTTCAAATATAAATTACAAGCAGGGGATGAAGTCCTATTAACAGAATCAGAACATGCATCTAACGTAGTAGGATGGTATGTATTAGCCAAAAAAATAGGCATAAAAATAAAATTTATAAATCTTAATGAAAATAATGAATTAACTATAGATAATATTCAAAAATCCATTACTCCAAATACCAAAGTAATATCTATTGCTCATATTACAAATGTAATTGGAGATGTTAGAGATATTAATGCTATATCTAAATTAGCCCATCAAAATAACATATTACTAGTGGTCGATGCCGCTCAAAGTATTGCCCATAACAAAATTGATGTTCAAGAATCAGATATTGACTTTTTGGCATTCTCTGCACATAAAATGTATGGACCGACTGGCGTAGGCATTTTATATGGAAAATTTGATTTATTAAAAGAACTAGTACCCACTAATTATGGTGGCGGTATGAATGCAATATTTACTAAAGAAGGCTACTACGAATTAAAAGATATCCCAACGAGATTAGAAGCAGGTACACCAAATATCGAAGGAGTAATCGGTCTAGGAGCAGCTATTGACTATATAAATAGTATTGGTATTGATAAAATTGCTAAATATGAACATGAACTACATGATTACTTAATTGATAAATTAAAAAAACTAGACTTTATTGAATTATATAATAAAGATAATGATGGAACAATAGTATCCTTTAATATTAAAGGAGTATTTAGCCAAGATACAGCAGTTTATTTAGACAAATATAATATTGCAGTAAGAGCAGGTAATCACTGCGCTAAAATGTTAGGAAATGTCTTTCATATCAATAACACATGTCGTATTAGTCTAAGCTTTTATAACACAAAAGAAGAAGTAGACCTACTAATAAATGTCTTAAACAATAGTGCTAATATATGGAAAGAAATATTATAAGGTGATCAATATGGATAAAGATTTAAAAAGAATGATTATATTAGAAAATTATCAAAATCCTAAAAACAAAGAAATACCAACAGAAGATGGATATGTTAAAATTAACTCTAATAACGTATCATGCATAGATAACTTAGATATCTATATCAAAGCAGAAAATAATATTATAAAAGATATTAAATATGAAGGAGAGGCTTGTGTTATATGTATATCATCTACTTCAATAATAACTAACTTATTAATAGGCAAAACAATAGAAGAAGCTAAAGATATACTAGAAAATTATCATAACATGATTGAAGAAAAACCATATAATAAAGATGCTTTAAAAGAAGCTATAGTATATGATGATATCTATAAACAACCATCTAGAAAAACTTGTGCAACTTTGTCTACTAGAGGAATAAGTAAATTATTAGAACAAACGCCTAAAAAATAAACATTTTTTGGATAAAATTGTTGACAAGCCAGTCAAAATTTACTATAATCATAATCGGTACATTTTAGTTGAGAAGAAATAGGTATTGGGAACACTGTATTTTTAAATCAACAATATAAATTATTAAGTAAAGGGAGAAAAAAATGAAAACATTTATGCAAAGTAAAGAAACAGTTGCTAGAGATTGGTATGTAATTGATGCCAAAGATGTTCCATTAGGAAGAGTAGCAGCTAAAGCCGCAATGATGTTAAGGGGAAAACATAAAGCAACATATACACCTCACATTGACTGCGGAGATTATATTATAATTATTAATGCTAAAGATGCATTACTAACAGGAAACAAGTTAGACAAGAAGATGTATTACAATCACAGTAGATATGCTGGTGGATTAAGAGAAAGAACAGCTAGAGAAATGAAAGAAAACTATCCAGTTGAAATGGTAGAAAGAGCTGTAAAAGGAATGCTTCCAAAAAATAGATTAGGAAGACAAATGTATAAGAAATTATTTGTATATGAAGGTGCTGAGCATCCACATACTGCTCAACAACCAAAACAAGTAGAAGTAGGGAGGAAATAATATATGGCAAAGAAAAATAGAACATTTGCAGGTACTGGAAGAAGAAAAAGTTCAGTAGCAAGAGTAATCCTTACTCCAGGAACAGGGAAGATAACAGTTAATGGTAGAGACGTAAAAGAATATATGCCATTTGAAGTATTAGTAATGGACTTAAAACAACCATTAGAAGTAACTAACAATTTAGAAACATTTGATGTTGATGTCAATGTATCTGGTGGAGGCTTTTCAGGACAAACTGGTGCTATTAGATTAGGTATTACAAGAGCTCTATTAGAGTATGATAAAGAAAACGAAGGAAAAGAAGATTCATATCGTAAAATTCTTAAAGCAAATGGATTTATAACAAGAGATTCAAGAGCAAAAGAAAGAAAGAAATATGGATTAAAAGCAGCTAGAAGAGCACCACAATTCTCTAAGAGATAATATTTATATTCCAAGAACTTACAAAGTTTTTGGATTTTTTTAGTATTGAGTTATTGTTGACTTAACATACTCATTCATAGTATAATTGATACATAATAAAGGAGAATAAATATGTATAAGAAATTAACTAGTAAAGAAATAGAAAGAATAGATAAATACTTTCGAGTATCTAATTATTTAGCAGCCTGTCAATTATATTTATTAGATAACCCTCTATTAAAAAGAGAACTAAGAATAGAAGATGTAAAGAACAAAATAGTAGGTCACTGGGGAACTGTGCCTGGTCAAAACTTTATATATACTCACTTAAATAGAATAATTAATAAATATAACCTAAATATGATATATATATCTGGTCCAGGACATGGCGGTAATGCCATGGTTGCACAGACATACATAGAAGGAACATACAGTGAAATATATCCTAATATAACAGAAGATGAAGCTGGCTTAAAGAAATTATTTAAACAGTTTTCATTCCCTGGAGGTATATCATCTCATGTCGCCCCTGAAACTCCCGGATCAATTAATGAAGGTGGAGAATTAGGATATAGTCTTGCTCATGCATATGGTGCAGTACTAGATAATCCTGATTTAATAGCCGCGTGTGTAGTAGGAGATGGTGAAGCTGAAACTGGCCCACTTGCTACATCATGGCACTCTAATAAATTCATAAATCGTAAAACAGACGGAGTGGTCTTGCCAATACTTCATCTAAATGGTTATAAAATAGCTAACCCAACAATATTTTCCAGAATGAGTTTAACAGAACTAGGATCATTCTTTATAGGATGTGGTTATCACCCATATTATGTTGAAGTAAAAGATGAAAAGCAAGGACATATTGATATGGCCCTAACCCTAGATAAAGTAATACATGAAATAAAAAAAATAAAATCATCAAAAGATAATAAACGACCAATTTGGCCTATGATAATATTAAAAACACCAAAAGGATGGACAGGGCCAAAAGTAGTTGATGGAAAACAAGTAGAAGGTACATTTCGTGCTCATCAAGTTCCTGTATCAATTGATAAGACAAATCCAACTAACTTAAAAATACTAGAAAATTGGTTAAGAAGTTATCATCCCGAAGAACTATTTGATGAAAATGGCTCAATAATTAAGGAAATAAAAGAATTAGCACCCTCAGGTAATAGAAGAATGGGCTCCAATCCAGTTGCCAATGGAGGATTATTATTAAAAGAATTAAAGACACCTAACTTCCAAGATTATGCTGTTGAAGTACCATATCCTGGAGAAGTA
This sequence comes from uncultured Muribaculaceae bacterium, assembly GCA_964616035.1. Taxonomy (GTDB): domain Bacteria; phylum Bacillota_I; class Bacilli_A; order RF39; family UBA660; genus UBA6414. Next base: position 1,280 of record CAZTTM010000006.1, on the reverse strand, counting down.
ATGGCTCAAGATATGACAGAATTAGGAAAATATGTAAGAGATGTCATAAAATTAAACGAAGAAGAACATAACTTTAGAGTCTTTGGACCAGATGAGACAATGTCAAATCGCTTGAATCATGTATTTGAAGCTACCAATCGAACTTGGATTGATAAAAAATATACAACAGATGAGTATCTTGCAAGTGATGGCCGTATCATGGACTCCATGCTCTCAGAGCATCTATGTGAAGGGTGGCTAGAAGGGTATTTATTAACAGGAAGACACGGATTTTTCAACAGCTACGAAGCCTTTATTAGAATAGTTGATTCTATGGCAAGCCAACATGCAAAATGGTTAAAAGTAAGTAAAGAATTACCATGGAGAAGACCAATTGCCTCTCTAAACTATGTATTATCATCTCACGTATGGCAACAAGACCATAATGGCTATACTCACCAAGACCCAGGATTTTTAAACCACTTAGTAACCAAAAAAGCCGATACAGTAAGAATATACTTACCACCAGATGCTAACTGTTTACTATCTTGCTTCGATCATTGTATAAAAAGCAAGAACTATATTAATGTAATTGTCGCCTCTAAACATCCACGACCTCAATGGTTAACAATGGAAGAAGCAGTTATACATTGTACAAAAGGGCTAGGAATCTGGAAGTTTGCTAGTAATGATGAAGGTTGTGAACCAGATATTGTTATGGCTTGTTGTGGTGAAGGACCTACTCTTGAAACACTAGCGGCAATTAAAATATTAAGAGAAAATTTCGAAGGCCTAAAAATACGTATGGTTAATGTCATTGATTTAATGAAATTACAGTCTAATGATAAACACCCACACGGCTTAACAGATGAAGACTACGATGCTATATTTACTAAAGATAAACCAATTATATTTAATTTCCATGGTTATCCAAACCTAATTCATGAATTAACATATAAAAGAACAAATAAAAATATTCATGTCCATGGTTATATGGAAGAAGGCACTATTACCACACCATTTGATATGCGAGTTCAAAACAGCATTGATAGATTTAGCTTAGTTGAAGCCGCTATTAAATGCTTACCACAATTAGGTAATAAAGGGTCATCACTTATTCAATATTGTAAAGATAAAAAAGTAGAACATAAAGAATATATCAAAGAATATGGAATAGATATGGATGAAATTATAAATTGGAAATGGTAATATGTAAATAGATGTAAAAAGAAGTAAAAAAACTTGCTACATCTATTTTTCTTTTATATAATTAAAATAGATGAAGGAGGAAGAAAATGAAA